>NZ_JBFULV010000065.1:0-37621 GCF_054049715.1 Rhizobacter sp. P5_C2
CCGGCGGCGGAATGAACGGCGGCGGCGGGGCTTCGAGCTTCGGCGGCGGCGGTACCACCACCTCCGGCGGCGGCGGCGGCTTCTTGATCTCCTCGATCACCTTCGTCTCGATCGGCGCGCGAACCACGTCGACCACCTTCTTGGCCAGCCCGGTCAGCAGCGCATACACGATCGCCGCGTGAAACAAAATGACAAAGCCGATCCCGACGATGTGGCGTCGGGGATCGCGTTGTCGCTTGGAAAAGTCCATACGCTGGGATCTCCAGTGTGGAAACGCAAACGTTCGAGGTTAACAAAAATGCCCGCCGGCTTGTGGCCTGCGGGCAATGGGGAAGAGACCCTCGGGCGAGGGTCTCTCTCAGTCGATGACTTCGTCTATCGGATCAACCGGTGCGTCGATCAGAAGGCGTAAGCGGCACGCACGTACACGAAGCGACCGCGCGGGTCGGCGTACTGCGGGTCATAGCCCGACTGGAACGAGAAGCTCTGGTTGGTGTACGGGGGATCCGAATCCATCAGGTTCTTCGCGCCCAGCGTCAGGCGCAGGCCCTTGATGCCGGACCAGGTGACTTGCGCGTCATAGATCTCGTACGGGCTGACACGGCGCTCCGTATTGCCGGGAACGTCCCAGTAGCCACTCTGCCAGCTCATGCCGAGGGTCGTGTCCCACGGACCACTCGACCAGTTCACGAATTGGTAGGTCTTCAGACGCGGGATCACGCCACCGGTCGTCGCGTTGGCCAGATTGCCGACGTTCGGCGAGAACGTGCCGTCCGGATTCTGCGTGTCGTACTTGATGAAGTACGTGCCGCTGAAGCCGAGCGTGAAGCGGCCGAAACCTTCGGTGGGCAGGCGCCACTTCAGGTCGATGTCCAGGCCCGCCAGCTTGGTCTCGCCGGTGTTCAGGTTCGTCTGGTCGATGTTGATGATCGGACCGGGAACCGTCGGGAACGCCGGGTCGACCGGGCCGCGGGTGACGTAGCTGCCGTACTTGGCGAGGTTGCCGAGGATGACTGCTTGCGGCAGGCCGTTCGAGATCGTGTCCTTCACCACGATGTGGAAATAGTCGAGGCTGGCGGAGAAGTTCTTCGTCGGCTCGAGCACGATGCCCGTCGTGAAGTTGGTCGACTTCTCGGAAGACAGCGTCGTCTTGCCACCGTTGGTGGTCGGGAATTGCGTCTCGCAATCCTTGATGCCGTCACCCGTCGTCGGGCAGCGCTCCGGATCGGTCAGGCCAGTCTGCGAGACACCGGTGGTCGCCGGCGAGTACAGGTCGGCCAGACTGGGAGCACGGAAGCCCTTGCTCGCGGATCCGCGCAGCAGGAACTGGCTGCTCGGCTGCCAACGCAGGCTGAGCTTCGGCGTCGTCGAATTGCCCGAGCCTTCGTACTTGTCGTAGCGAACGGCGAAGTCAGCTTCCAGGCTCTTGACAATCGGCACCACGAGTTCGCCGAACACCGAGGTCACGTTGCGCGACTTGTCGACCGCGCCCAGGTTGCCACCGTAGCCGGAGATGTCGCCTTGGGCGATTTCCTGGCTCGGATCGAACTTGTACTTCTCCTTGCGGAACTCGGCGCCCACGGCAGCCGACACCGGGCCGGCGTCAAGTTGCGCGATCTCACGAGAGGCATGACCGCTCAGGCTTTRCAGCGTCGACGTGACCTTGTAGGCGTCGCCGGTGAAGTTCGCGGCGCTGATCTGCGCCAGCGAGTCGGCGGTGTTGGGGCCGAAGAAATTCACGGTGCCGCTGTTCAGCAGCGGCAGGATCTTCGAGTAGATCGGGTAGCCGTTGTTGACCTGCTCGCGGACCTTGCTCTGGCTGTGCAGCGCGGCGACATCGAAGTCCCAGCCGGCGGCCGAGCCCTTGACACCGAACGTCAGGCGAGGCGCCTCGGCGATGTCGGTCAGGTCGCGGTTGCCGCTCAGTGCCGCGCGATAGCGCACACGCAGATCCGGCAAGATAGACCCCACGCCGATCTTGCTCTCCACCCAGTCCTTCGGGTAGTACGGCGAGGTCGGCTTCAGGATGATCGTCGCCGACGGAAAGGTCGTCAGATTCGGATCGTTGTACGGAGCCTGATTGGCCAGCGGATTGTTCGCCGGAATCGTGAACTGGTCCGACAGCGGCACCGGCTGAATGACGGTGTTCGTCTTGTTCTTGTTGAACGATGCTTCGACGAAGCCTTCGATGTTGTCGGTCAGCTGGAATTTGGCCGAACCGAAGATGCTGGTGCGCTCGGTGTCCGGCAGCAGGGCCACCATCGAGGCCGGGTCGAAGCGGCAGTTGCTCGGCAGCACAGGGTCGATGCCCGAGTACGGCGCGACGCAACCGGTGGCAAACGTCGGGTTGCCCGCCACCGCGTTCACCGAGCCGGGCACCGAAGAAACGTTTGCCGGGAAGGTGTTGCCCGACGTCGTGGTGACGCCGTTCTCGACGTTGTACGAGTGGCTCGCGAAGCCGCGGTCACGCCCGTAGATCGCCGATTCCTTCTGGAACGAGCCGACCAGCATCACGTTGAAACGATCGGTCGCCAGGTTGCCCATGCCCCAGCTGATGCTGGCGCGCTTCGAGTCGCCGGCGCTGCCGCGGGTCGGGGTGCCGTATTCGGCGGAGATTTCAGTGCCTTGGAAATCGCGCTTCAGGATGAAGTTGATCACCCCGGCGATTGCGTCGGAGCCGTAGACGGCGGAGGCGCCGTCCTTCAGCACTTCAACGCGTTCGATCGCCGACAGCGGGATGCTGTTCACGTCGACCGAGACCGAGTCGTTCGTGAAGCCGATGCCGTACGGCGCAATGCGGCGGCCGTTCAACAGCACCAGCGTGCGGGTCGACGACAGGCCACGCAGCGAGGTCGACGAGATGCCGCCGGTGGTGGCGCCGGAACCGGACGAAGCCGTCAGGCCGCCCGAGCTGCTCACCGCGCTGACGGTCTGCAGCAGTTGCTCGACCGTGGTCGCGCCGGTGCGTGCGATGTCTTCACGCGTCAGCACCTGGACCGGCAATGCCGTTTCGGCATCGATCCGCTTGATCGACGAACCCGTGATCTCGACCTTTTCCATCTGCTGCTGTGCAAGAGCGGGCAACGAGCCGAGCGCGAGGCTGCCGCCGAATGCCAACATCAGGCCGGTGCAGACCTTCGTTCTTCTAAACATGTGATCTCCTAAAACACTGAAAGGTTGATCGATAAACCCACTCTCACAGCAAGTCATGTGCCGGCTTCATGAACCTGCCATGACTTGTCCGCAAAGACATGTAAAAGAATTGTCACTTAAGGGATAAAGGGTCTCTTTAGGGTATTCCTTGATCGCTTCAGAAGGCTCGCGCGTGCAAGCGCCGCGCGCACTCGCGACGCTTCAGCATCGATGTCAGAAAACCCAGTATCCATGCGGGTTTGCGGCCGGTCTGCGGTGAGTCGCTCGATCATCCGGTGACACACTTCGACGCGCGTCTGGGTGCTCACCCCTAGCTTGCGAATGCGCAGTCGTTGGCGCCGTGCAACAGCCTTCGAAAAGCGACGAACGAAGCCATGCCTCGCCCGCTTGAAAGCGGGATGTTCACCCTCGATGGCGCGATGCCATCGACGCGCGGTGGCGATGAATCAGGCGCTGAGTTCGGCCCTGATTCGGGGCACCGCCGCAAGCAAGGTGCGCGTGTAGCTCGATTGCGGTGACGAGAGCACCGATTCGGTGGTGCCCGCTTCCTCGATGCGCCCCTTCTGCATCACCGCGACGTGGTCGGCGATGTACTCGACGACCCCGATGTTGTGGGTGATGAAGAGGTACGACACACCCAGCTCGCGTTGCAGCTCGCGCAACAGGTTCAGGATCTGCGCCTGCACCGACACATCGAGGGCCGAGGTCGGTTCATCGCAGACGATCAGTTTCGGGTTGACGGCGAGCGCGCGCGCGATCGCGATGCGCTGGCGCTGGCCGCCGGAGAATTCGTGCGGGTAGCGCTGCAGCGCATCGCGCCGCAGGCCGACCTGGTCGACCAGCTTCTCGAGCAGCTCGCGCCGCGCGGTCAGGTCGAGCTCGGGGCGCAACGCCAGCAGGCCTTCTTCGAGCACGTCGAACACCCGCATGCGCGGATTCAGCGACGCGAACGGGTCCTGGAAGATGATCTGCACCGCACGCCGCGCATCGCGCAGCGCATCGCCCTGCAGCGTGAACAGGTCGCGGCCCTGGAATACCGCCTGGCCCTCGATCACCGCCTGGTGGCGCAGCAGCTGCACGATGGCCTTGCCGGTGGTCGTCTTGCCGCAGCCCGATTCGCCGACCAGCGCCAGCGTCTCGCCGGGGCGGATCGCGAACGAGATGCCGTCGACCGCGTTGAAGTGCCCGTGCGCGCGCTGCAGCAGGCCCCGGCGGATCGGGAAGCGAACCGCCAGCTGCTTCACATCCAGCAGCAGTGGCTGGTCTAGACCAGTCTCGGTGCGCTTTTCAGGCAGCGCGGCGATCGCCTCGCCCTGGATCGGGGCGGCATCGATCGGCATCGCACCATCGCAGTACAGAATGCAGCGCACGTTGCGCCGCGATCCGAGGTCGATCAGTTCGGGAATGGTCGTGTGGCACTCCGGCATCACGCGGTCGCAGCGCGGCGCGAAGCGGCAGCCGGTGAACTCCTGCCACAGCGGCGGCACGGTGCCGGGGATCGCCGCGAGCCGGCCGCCGCGCTTGTCGGCGTCGGGCAGCGCGCGCAGCAGCAGCTTCGCGTACGGGTGCTTCGGCGAGCGGAAGAACTCGTCGCTCGTCGCCTCTTCGATGATCTGCCCGGCGTACATCAGCGCCACGCGGTGCGCCATGCCGGCCACCACCGCGAGGTCGTGCGTGATCAGCAGCAGGCCCATGCCCTGCTCGCTCTGCAGGCGCTTCAGCAGGTCGAGGATCTGCGCCTGGATCGTCACGTCGAGCGCGGTGGTCGGCTCGTCGGCGATCAGGAAATCGGGCTCGGCCGCCAGCGTCATCGCGATCATCACGCGCTGCTTCTGGCCGCCGCTCAGGCGGAACGGGTACTCGTCGATGCGGCGCTCGGGCTCGGGGATGCCGACCTTGCCCAGCCACTCGATGGCCTTGGCGCGCGCCGCGGCACCGCGCAGTTCGGTGTGCGCCTCGATCGCCTCGACGATCTGCTCGCCGACGCGCTTGACCGGGTTCAGGCTGGTCGACGGCTCCTGGAAGATCATGCCGATCTTGCCGCCGCGCACGCTGCGCATGCGCGACTCGGGCAGCGCGAACACATCCTCGCCCTCGACGTGCAGCGACCCCTGCGTGACGCGGCCGTTGTCGGGCAGCAGGCGCATCAGCGCGAGCGCCGTCATGCTCTTGCCGCAGCCGGACTCGCCGACCAGCGCGAAGGTCTCGCCGCGCGCGATGGTCAGGCGCAGCCCGTCGATGGCCTTCACCAGGCCGGCCTCGGCGTCGAGCGCCACCTTCAGATCATGGACTTGCAGCATGTTGGCGGCAGCTCAGCGGGTGGTACGGTCCACGCGGGCCAGGCGGCCCAGCGGGTTGCGGCGCGGGCGGAAGCTGCGCGCCCGCGGGTCGAAGGCATCGCGCACGCCGTCGGCGAACAGGTTGGCCGCCAGCACCAGCGCGACCATGAAGCTGAACGCCGCGGCGAACGACCACCACACCACCGGATCGCGCGACATCTCGTTGCGCGCCAGGTTGATCATGCCGCCGAAGCTGTTCATCGACGGATCGACGCCGACGCCGACGTACGACAGCACCGCCTCGTAGAGGATCAGCGCCGAGAAATCGAGCACCGTCGTGATGATGATCAGGTGCACGACGTTCGGGAAGATGTGACGCAGCATGATGCGCCACGAGCTGACGCCGAACGCGGTGGCGGCCTGCACGTAGTCGAGCTCGCGCAGCTTCATCGTCTCGGCACGCAGCAGCCGGCACAGCGTGGCCCAGCCGGTCAGCCCGAGGATCACGCACAGCAGGAACAGCCGCACGTCGGCGCGCTCGGCGCCGGTCTCGAACAGGTCGGGGTGGGTGTCGATGAAGACCTGCATCATCAGCACGCAGGCGGCGATCAGCAGCACGTTGGGCACCGACGACAGCGTCGTGTAGAGGTACTGGATCACCTCGTCGATCCAACCCTTGAAGTAGCCGGCCAGGATGCCGAGCGCGACCGCGAGCGGAAGCGTCGCCACCGTCGACAGACTGCCGATCACGAATGCGGTGCGGATGCTCTTGAAGGCCTGGTACAGCACGTCGTTGCCGGTGCGGTCGGTGCCGAACACGTGGTACTGCGTCGCGAGCGCGAACACCGGCCCGAAGATCGCACACAGCGCCAGCACGGTGATCAGCCCGGCGCGCAGCGGCAGGTCGGTGTGGTTGTGCAGCAGCTGGTGCCAGGCCTGGCGCCAGGTCCAACCGTTGACGCGCGCCACCACCGCGGCCACCGCCGACACGACGGCGAGTCCGACCAGCAGGCCGATCGCAAGGCCGAGCAAGCTGCGCAGCGCGACATCACCGCCCCACTCGGCCGCGTCGTCCTTCAGGTGCGCGCCGCCATGGTCGAGCCGCGGGAAGATGCGCTCGGTGCGGCCATTGACCTCGCGCGAATCCTTCGTGAAGGCGCGCGTCGCGAGCGGCGCCGAGTAGGTGGTCTCGCGCCCGTCGACCTGCGTCGAGAGGATCACGTCGAGCAGCGATTCGGTGCGCGTGCCGTAGGCCTGCGCCTGCTGCGCGCCGGCGCTCGTGGCGTTCTGCAGCGCACGCCGGAAGTGCACGCTGTCGACCACCGCGACGCCGAGGAACACCAGCAGGATCACCGCCGAGCACATCGCCGGCGGATCGCGGAACACCTTCAGCCACGAGGCACGCAGGTTCGGGCTGCGGTGGATGCGCCAGCCGTACACCAGCAAGGCCGCCACCAGCAGCATCACCACCACGTCCGACCACAGGAAAACAATCTTCGGCATGATCAGCTCAGGCGGACCCGGGGATCGACCCAGGTGTAGGCGATGTCGATGAGGATGTAGGTGCCGATGTACAGCAGCGACCCGATGAAGACGATGGAGCGCAGGATCGCGAAATCCTGGCCCGAGATCGCGTCGATCACGTAGGCGCCCAGGCCCGGGATGCCGAAGAAGCTCTCGAACACCAGGCTGCCGAGGAACACGTAGGGCAGGTAGCTGCCGGCGCTGGTGATGATCGGGATCAGCGCGTTCGGCAGCACGTGGCGGAACAGCACGCGCGGCTCCGAGAGGCCCTTGGCGCGCGCGGTGCGCACGTAGTCGCGGCCGATCTCCTCGAGAAACATCGCGCGGTACAGCCGCCCTTCCCCGCCGAGGCGCGACAGCAGCGACAGGATCACCGGCAGGATCAGGAAGCGCACCGCGTCGAGCCCCGGCGCGAAGCCCGAGATCGGCACCAGCCGGAACATGCGCGAGAACAGGAACTGCCCGACGATGATGTAGAACAGGCTGCTGATCGACAGCATCAGCACGCAGGCGACCACGCCCCAGAAGTCGATGCGCGAGTTCTTGAAGAACACCAGCAGCAGCGCGAAGCCGACGCTCGCGAAGACCTGCAGCAGGAACAGCGGCACCGCGAGCTGCAGGCTGACCCACATGCGGGTGCGGATCTCATGGCCGATGTCGGTGGCGCTGCGCGCGTCCGACCGGCCGAACTTCAGCGCCAGTAGCGAGACCGAGCGGTCCCAGAACACGGTGTCGGTGATGCGCTCGACGCCGCTCGCCTTGTCGTTGACGTACAGCGGCTTGTCGTAGCCGCGCTCGGTCTTCCACTTCTCGATCTGCTCCTGCGTGACGCGCTTGCCGCCGATGTTCAGGCGCGCCATGTCGTCGGGCGTGTTGACGGTGAAGAACAGCAGGAAGGTGAACAGGTTGACCCCGAGCAGGATCAGGAAGCCGTAGAAGCCACGGCGGATCACGTAGTTCAGCATCGGTCAGGCTTTCGCGGGACGGGTGGCGACGCCGGCCAGGGCGTTGGCGCGTTCGCGGGCGATGAAGCCGCGCCGCGCGATCCAGGCGAGCAGCGCGAGCGCCGCCGCGATCAGCAGCAGCGGCCAGTACACCGGGTGGTTCCACTCGGCCTGCTTGACGGCGCGCAGCGCCGGGTCGAGCCGGTGGTAGCGCACCATGTCGCGGATCATGATGGTCGGCTTGCCGTTGGTCACCCACTGCTGGTAGGCGCCGGCCGCATACGGGTAGTAACCGAACGACCACACGGCATCCTTGCGCACGATGTCGACCATCTCGTCGATGACCTTCTGCTTCGGCGGTCCGTCTTCGAGCAGCTGCAGCTGCTTGTAGCGCCTGTCGTACTCGGGGTTGTCGTAGTTGGCGATGTTCTCGCCTTCATGCTTGCTCTTCGAGTTGGGCCCGTACAGCAGGAACAGGAAGTTCTCGGCATCGGGGTAGTCGGCGAGCCAGCCGGCCCAGAAGATCTGGTGCTTGCCCTTCAGGGTCTTGTCCTGGTACTGGTTGAAGTCGGTCGCGCGGATCTCGAGCTGCACGCCGATCTTCGCGAACTGCTTGACCATCCAGTCGAGCTCGGCGCGGAACTCCGGCGTGATCGCGCGCTGGAAGTCGTAGTTCAGCACCAGCGGGCGGCCGGTCTTGGCATCACGCCCGTCGGGGTAGCCGGCTTCGGCGAGCAACTGCTTGGCCTCGTCGATCGAGCGGCGCACGACGCGGCCGTCGACCATCTTGTGCGTGACCGGGTTGAAGCCCTCGGGCGTGCCGTGGCGCGACCCGAACAGGCCGGCCGGCACCGGGCCGTGCGCCGCGACGCCGCCCTTCTGGATGAAGATGCGGCCGTAGCCCTCTTCCCAGTCGATCGCGATCGAGACCGCCTGGCGCAGCTTGCGGTGGCGCTCGTCTTCCTCGCGCGTCGCGCCCTTGCCGACCACCGGGTCGAGCATGTTGAAGCCGAGGTACCAGATCGAGATGTCGACCGTCTGCGGGAACTGGAAGCCGCGCTCTTCATAGCGCTTCTTGACCTCGTCGGAGTCGTTCGCGTCGGCGAGGAAATCGGGCCCCCAGTCGACGCGCTCGACCTCGGGCTCGTCCAGGTAGCCCTGCACGAACTTGGCCTTGTACGGCACCTTCTCCTTCTCGCTGTTGAAGACCAGCTTGTCGATGAAGGGCATCGGCTTGCCGCAATCCTTCAGCAGGCCGGCGGCCTTGTCCTCGGGCTCGCCTTCGCAGGGGTAGAGGTCTTCGCGGTAGTTCGGGTTGCGGCTCAGCACGTGGCGGCGGTCCTGCACGTATTCGGTCAGCATGTACGGACCGGTGCCGACCGGCCAGCGCGTCATTGCCAGGCCGTTCCTGGCCATGCCGGGCTGGGCGTAGAACTTGTCGGCCTCCCAGGGCACGGGTGCCAGGAAGGTCATCGCCATCCAGTACTTCCACTGTGGGTACTTGCCGCGGATGCGGATGCGCAGCGTGTGGTCGTCGAGCGCGCTCGCGCCGGCCAGCGGCCACTTGCGGAAATCGAGGAAGGGCTTGTCGAGCGAGGCCGGGTCGAGCCCCTGGCGCAGCTTGGTGTCCTCGGCCTTGATCTGGGCGCCGTACTCCTTCAGGCCGATCACGTACTCGGAGAAGATGCCGTAGATCGGCGCCTCGATGCGGGGCGTGGCGTGGCGCTTGAGCGCGTAGACGAAGTCGTCGGCGACCAGCTCGCGCGTGCCGGTCTTCGCGAAGTCCCACGGCGAGCGCTTGCCTTCGGTGTCGGCCGGTTTCAGGTCGTGGTAGAGGTACTCGCCCCGGTCGTTCTTCGCGAACGCCGGGTGCGGCGCGTACAGCACGCCGCGCTTGATCTTGACGTCGTAGATGCTCTCGGCGACCTGCTCGCCGGGCGCGTCATCGGCCAGCGGCTGGCCGTTCTTGTCGAGGTAGTGCGGGTGCGCGATCTCGGCGGCCGTCTTCGGGATCAGCTCGAACGGGCGCTTCAGGTAGTGGTAGGCGTACAGCGGGTCGTAGACCTGGTACGTGATCGGCGTCTCGTTGTTGGCATAGGAGGCGGTCGGGTCGAGGTAGCGCGGCGAGCGCTCCTGGTACGCGGTGAACATCGTGTTCGTCAGCGCGGCGCCCTTCGGCTGCGGGCTGTTGTCGCAGCCGGCCAGCACGGCGCAGGTGGTGAGCAGGGCTGCAAGCCCACGGCCCAGCCACGATCCAGATCCCCGCATCCCGCGCACTCCTTAGCCAGCAGACAAACGGCGCGTGCGGGTAAGCACGGGCCGGACAAAAAACAAGAGCCTCACACAACACGGCTTGTGGCCATGTCGCCGCGAGGCAGTCAGCAATGATAAAGCCCGGCGAGCAGCCGGTTTGCCAGGGGTTTCCACGGCTTTACCGGCCCGAAGGCCGCAGGGCATCCAGTTCGAAGCAAGAACCCTACCAGCCGACCAGCACGTTACGGCCGTCCACCAGCAGGGTGACCTTGCGACCGACCGGGAGTGTCAGCTTGGTCGGCACGTGTCCGAACGGCAAACCGGTCAGGATCGGGACTTTTGTCACGCTTCGCAGGTGCTCGACCATGCTCTTCAGCGAATAGCCCCGGTCCAGCGGCGACTTGCGGAATTCGGTGAATGCACCGAGAAGAATCGCTTTCTGGGTGCCGAGCACGCCGGCCTGGTGCAGTTGCAGCAGGCTGCGCTCGATGCGGTACGGGTGCTCGTTGACGTCTTCGACGAACAGGATGCCGCCCTTGACCTTCGGAAAGTGCGGCGTGCCCAGCAGCGCGTTCAGCACGCACAGGTTGCCGCCCCACAGCGTGCCTTTCAGCTCCAGGCCTTCGAAACCGGCTTCGGTGCGAAAGCCCACCGCCTCCAGCTCGCCGGTCATCGCCTCGGAGAAGCAATCGGGCGTCACCTCGTCGAGCACCTCGGCACCGAAGTCGCCGCAGGCCATCGGGCCGGCCCAGCTGACGGCCTTGGCATGCGCCAGCAGGCCGAGCTGCAGCGCGGTCATGTCGCTGTAGCCGACCCAGCGGGTGCCGTGCTCGACGCTGCGGGCGAGCAGCTTCCAGTCGATGCGGTCGAGCAGCCGCGTGAGGCCGTAGCCACCGCGCGCCGCCATCGCGATCGACGGCGCCTGGCGGGCCACACGGTGCAGCGCGGCCAGGCGTTCGTCGTCGTCGCCGGCAAAACGTTGATGTTTCGCCAGTGCCGATTCGTCGACGCTCACCTCGAAGCCGAGCGCCGCCAGGCGCTTGACCGCGCGGCGCAGCGGTGCCGCGCTCGCGACCACGCCGGCCGGCGACAGGATCGTCAGCGAGCGGCCGGCCGGCTCATCATCGTGATGGTGATGATGGTGCGAATGGAGGTGTGAAGGATGGTGGGGTTGCGGGCTCAATCTCGAGTACCTCTCCGGTGGGAATGCCGGACGGCTCGTCAGCCGGCTCGGGGGATGGGATCTGCAGGCCGGCGCGACGCTGCCGGTACAGCTCGCGGCGCTCGGCGAAGAACTCGCGCAGCACGCCGCCGCAGTCGTCGGCGAGCACGCCGCCGTCGACCTGCGTGTGGTGGTTCAGCTTCGCTTCGGCGAACAGGTCGATCACCGACCCGGCCGCGCCGGTCTTCGGGTCGCGTGCGCCGAACACGACGCGCTTGAAGCGAGCATGCATCAGCGCCATCGCGCACATCGCGCAGGGCTCGAGCGTCACGTAGAGCTCGCACTCGGGCAGCCGGTAGTTCGCGAGCAGCGTGGCCGCGTGGCGCAGCGCGACGATCTCGGCATGCGCGGTCGGGTCGTGCTCGGTGATGGGGCGGTTGTAGCCGGTGGCGATCACCTGGCCGGCGCGCATGATGACCGCGCCCACCGGCACCTCGCCGACCAGCCACGCATTGCGGGCCTGGTCGAGCGCAATGCGCATCGCATGTTCGTCGGCGGCCGACGCCTTCGAGGGCGCGGCGCCGGCAGCGTCACTTGTTGTTGGCATCGTCCTGGCGGGCGGTGCCCTGCGCGCCCTGCTCCAGGGCCTTGACGACGTCGCTGCGCACCTTCTCCTGCAGCTGCTGCGACTGTTCGCGCACCGTGCCGCTGGCGGCGCCGGTGCCCTGCGACACGCTGCCGTCGGCGGCCACCACCGGCACCTTGCCGACGGCCTTGAGCTGCTTGTTGATCACGATGCCGATGATCGCCAGCGCGATCAGCAGCGACACGAGTCCGAAGGTGGCTTTCATCTGTGGTCCCCGCCCGATGCCAGTCCGGGCCTGCGGGCCGCAGGGTAGCCGGGTTCGGGGCGGTCGGCATCGTACCTCAGCAGAGGGAAATCACGAGAGCGGCCAAGCGCCCAGCGTCTCGTGGCGGCTCAGCCCGACGTGGCTGCGGACCAGCACGAACTCGCTCGCGTGCCAGCCGACCGGGTCGATCACCTGCTCGGCGATGCTGTGCTTGCGGTCGTACAGCAGCGTCATGTGCGGCGTGGCGCTGCGCGCGGCCTGCGCCTCGGTGTCGCCCATCGCCAGGTTCAGCTGGCGCCGGAACGCGCCGAAGGCCGGCAGGTTGTCGCTGCTGCGCAGCACGAAGGCGCCGCTGCCGGGGAAGCTGATCGCGCGGTCGAAGGAGACATCGAGGCCGCCGTGCACGAGGCTTGCGCCGGCGCGCATCGCCGCGTCGAGCTGGGCGCCGTCGTCGAGCATCGCGCGCAGCGTGACGTGCAGGCGCTCGGGGGTGAGCAGCTTGCCGGTCAGGCCGTGCTCGCCGCGCAGGCGTGCCGCCAGTGCGGAGATGCGCGCCGCGACTTCGGGCGTGGGCCGCAGCGCGAAGAAGAGGCTCAGGTGCGGTGCGTCCGGCGTCGCACGGCTGGCCTTCACGGGCGTTGGCGGTGTCGGCGGTTCGTCGAATCCCGGCAAGCCAAATTGTTCAGGCCCGGGCTGGGGGCCCTTGTTCGTTCGCATCTGCAACACATCCTTGGGGTGTTCTTGCCGCTCGTCGACCTGTCAGGCCGCGGCCTCCAGCAACGTGAAGTGGGCGCGGCTGATCAATTTCCTGAAATCCCGATCAAAACTCACCAGGTGCTCGCCGAGTTGCACGACGGCTGCGGCCAGCCAGGCATCCGGCAGGAAATTTCCGGTGAGTTGCTTGTCGAGGCACAGCTGGCGCAAACGAGGCCACTCTGGCCCCTGCTCCGCCAGCTGAACGCCCGGCACGGCGAGCAGCGCATCGACGAAGTCGACAGCCTGCTCGATCGGYGCTGGAGACTGAAAGATCCTGGGGCTGGTCACCAGCCGCAGAAAACTGGCCACGACCATCGGCATGACGGTCAGCGTCGCTCCGGACGACACCGCGGCGGCGGCCTGTTCAAGCCACGGCCGAGCCACCGCGTGGTGGGGATGATCGCTGCGGAATGCCGCAACCAGCACATTCACGTCAGGCGTCATCGCCCAGCGCCTCCAGCATCGACCGGTTGCTGAGCGGATCGACACCCGCCACCAGCCCACCTCGTCCCTTGAACACCGGCAGACGCGGCTTGCCGCGCGGCCCCGTCGCCTGCTGCGCCCTCAGCCGCAGCTGCAAGCCCTCCTCGATCAGGCGCGTCAGCGTGGTTCGCTGCCGGGCGGCCAGCGCCTTGGCCGTGGCAAGCAGCTCATCGTTGATGTCGAGGGTGGTCTTCATCCGACGATGATACAGATTTCTGTATCGGCGAAAAACATTCGTCAGGCGACGGCACGGGCCGGAACTCCGCGCGGCGGCCGAACTCAGAGGGGGCCGACCTTCACGTCCACCACCGAGGAGTCTCCATGGAAGCACAGCAACTTCACCGCGGTCGTCTCATCGATCACCTGCAGCTCGTCGTGTCTGACATCGCGGCCAGCAAACGCTTCTACGAAGCGCTGGCCAAGGTGCTGGAGGTTCCAGTGGGCGGCAGCGCGGCGGATTACTTCTGGATCGACGAGCTGTTCGTCTCCACCGCCGACAGCCAAGCGGCGCAAGGCCATCTGACGGGGCGCCACCACCTCGCCTTCCAGGCCAGGGACCGCAAGATGGTGGAGGCGTTCCATCGCGCCGGATTGGAAGCCGGCGGCCGCGACAACGGCAAGCCGGGCGAACGGCCCTACCACCCGGGCTACTACGCGGCCTTCCTGCTCGACCCGGACGGCAACAACATCGAAGCGGTGTTCCACGGCGAGGCGAAGCGCAGCGCGGGGTCGGTGGTGGTCACGTTCTAGGAGACATCAGCGAGCCTGAACGCCGAAGCCATGCGCTCTTGCTCGCGGGGGCGCACATGCAGGCTGTCGGCGATCTTGGGCCACTGCCTCACCACGGCTTGGCTGCGCTCGATGGTCTCGTCGGCGAGCTTCTTCGAGACCCGGAAATACGGAGCCACCGAGCGCGCCAGGTCAAGGTCGAGCGCGTTGTCGGATTCGCTGACGTTGAGTTTCAGGCCATGCGACTCGGGCACGGGGTTCATGTCATACGCCTCGGACAGGCGCCACCCCTTGCCGGGCACGAGCAGGAAGCCGTGGTTGCGCAGGTGGTCGTCGGTATTGGAAACCAGCATGTTGAACACGATGCGCGACCACAGCTCGCGCAGATCGGCCTGGGTCTGCGCGCCGTGATCGGTCAGTACGCGAGCAATTTCAAGGTAGCTCGCGCCGGTGGAGGCATCGTCCCCGTCCTGGCGGCCGGTGAGCGTCATCGCCGAGGCGAAATGAATCCGCCCCTGCGGCGTGCGGTCGAAGCGCTTCACCAGGAAGGTGTGATGTGGGCTCGCGAAACGGCGAGCCATGTTTTGCGGCACCGACAGGCCACACGCTTTTGCCAGGGTTTGCGCCACCAGTTCCCACGCGCCCATGTCGTACTCATCGCGCACGCTGGGAAACTTGGCGATCCACAGATGCCCTTCGTCGATGACGCTGGCCTTGGGACGCGCGCCGCCGAGCGAGCCACCCGGCGCGATCAGCATGCGCAGCCAGTCGTCAGCGTCGGGCGAGGTGTTGTCTTCATCGCGCTCCAGCGCGAGACTGGCCGCCTCCAGTTCGCGCAGTTGGACGAACGGCGGTGCGGCTGTGTCGTGCTGGTTGTCGAGGAAGTCACCGGTGTCCCCGAGTCGCAAGCGCAACGCGCCAGATCGGTAGGTGTCGTGCACGCCCAGCAGGTAGTCCGATTCGTGCAGGCGCACGGTCTTGCCCACCTGCCCCGCCCTTTGCGCGCGCTCCAGCCGGCGTCGCATCAGCAATCGGCCCCAGCGATCCGGGCTCGCGTCGGCGAACGCACCGAAGGTCTGATGGCCTTGCGGCGGGTGCTGCCGCCCCTCGTACAGGCCGAGCCGGGGATCCAGCGCCAGATTCCGCGTGGCCGGGTGGGCAAGCGCGACGGGGTCGTATTCGAACTCGAAGACCTCCCGGCCCGCACCGCGCCTGGCGTGCAGCCATCCCAGCCGCAGCGGCTCTGCGAGACCGATCCAGTCTGCGCAGACGGCGATGGTCGAGGTCATGCGCTCAACGCGCTTTCTTCTTCGGAGGCAGGTCGATCAGGCCGACCAGTGCCTCGGAGCTCGCGAAGTCTCCCTTCGCGATCCGGCCGGAAGCGGCTTCGGAAGGCAGCCGCTCCATGACTTCATGCCGTTGTGAAGAAGGGGCGGGAGGCGGCACCCAGCGCGTCGCCCGGGTCGCGGGCAACTGCGCATCCTGCAGGTCGCGGCCGACGGGATCTGCCTTGCCCAGCAGATCGAGATCTTTCTCGATGCCCAGCACCTGCATCACGGCGATGTAGGCACCCATGGTCACGCCTGCCCCACCGCGCTCGAGGCTGCGCAGCGTCATGGGCGCCATGCCCGCTCGCTCTGCCACCTGCTTGGCCGAAAGCCGCCTGCGCAGGCGAGCCAGGCGCAGGCGGTCCCCGAACTGGATCAGCAGCGCTTCAGTGGCCGGAAGCAGCGGAGCGGGCTTTCTCGACATGGAAATATTCTAGTCATCTGAACTCCATAACGCCAGAATAATTCCACTTTTCATCGCTGACTCACTCGCTGATGCGGGTGTACGTCTGCGGATAGTTCGCCTGGAACTCCTTCGCGCGCGTGGCCCACACGTCGTCCCACAGGAACCAGACATTGGCCCAGAACGCATCGCCGCGCGGGGCGGCGTTGTTGGCCTGGTTCATGATCTCGCCGTCGTTGCGGGTCTTGAAGCTCGCGCTGCCGAAGTTCGAGTTTTCAAGCGCGATGCGGTAGTTGCGGTTGGCCTGGTAGCGCGTCCACTCGTCGCCGTTCCACTGCGCGACGGCGCTGTAGTGGCTGAGGATGTCCGGCGCGTAGAACTCGCCCCAGTTGCCGATGAACTCGACGTGGGCATGGTCGTTGGCATTCGCGAAGCGGAACGCGTGCGTGCCGGCGCCATCCTTGTGATAGACGACCAGCGGGTGCCCCCAGTGGTTCTCCAGCCCGGCCATCGGCAGCGTGGTGTAGTTGCCATGCGCGCTGACGGACACGTGCGAGATGAAATCGCCGCCGCCGTTCTTCTTGCCCGTCCAGACGATCACCGTCTCGACGTCATGCTTGTGGCCGCCCAGGAACGTGAGGCCGATCGCCTGGTCCTTCTCGAAGTACAGCTCGTAGAAATGCGCGCAGCGCTCGATGCGGTCGCTGCCCTCCACCGTCTCGCGGCAGATCTGGCGGTGGATGGTGTTGGCATAGTTGCCCCAGCCGCCGTCGCGGCAGGCGCCCTGCACCGTGCCGGTGGCGTTCAGGCCGGGGTTCTGGCTCAGGTTGTTGTTGCGGTTGAACGGCGTCGCCGGGTAGCAGCCATCGGAGTCGAAATCGAACATCGGATGGAAGTCGCGGACCTGCTTCTCGTTGTACTTCGTGATGGCGGTGTCCCAGCGCGGCAGTTCATCGGCGCGGGCCGCGAGGGCATTCACGGCGATGAGCGCGATGGCGACGACCTTCAGTGCGGCTGCAGAGAAAAAATGATTCGTCATGGGATGACATGAAGTGGATGGCCGGCGGACTGTGCGGCTCGCCCATGACGGCTTGTTGACGCTACAAGCGCCGCACGCCGTCGATCCAGCCTTCGAACCGGCCATCCACATAGAGCCGCAGGCCGTCGCCATCGGACTCGGCTTCGCACTGGGCGACAGGGCCCCGGCCGTCATCCATCGCGAAGTGCGATGGTGTCGATCGGCGCGACAGCGTGCGGACAATGATCGTGATGAAATCCATCGGTGGTCTCCCCGGGGTTCTGATGCAGTGGGGCGACTGTCCGACGCGCGCCCTGGCCACGTCCTTCACCCACCTGAAATCAAGCTGAAACCCGGCCCACCCATGTCGACACCGCTCCACTTCGGTCGCTTCGAACTGCGCCCTGCCGAACGCCTGCTGCTGGATGACGGCAAGCCGGCGTCGCTCGGCGTGCGGGCCCTCGACGTGCTGATCGCGCTGGCGCAGCGGCGCGATCAGGTGGTGGGGCAGGACGAACTGATCGAGCTCGCGTGGCCCGGCCTGGTGGTCGAGCCGAACAACCTCCAGGTGCAGGTCTCGGCCTTGCGCAAGCTGCTGGGGCCGGAGGCGATAGCCACCGTGAAGCGCCGCGGCTACCAGTTCACCGCCGCGCTGCGCGAGGCCGAGGTCGAACCCGCAAGCGTCGAGCCCATCCCAACGCAACATCGCCTGCCGCTGCCACGCACCCGCTTCATCGGCCGCGAGCACGCGTTGGCCGACTGCGCCGGCCTGCTGGAGCGCGCACCGCTGCTGACGCTCACCGGCACCGGCGGCAGCGGCAAGACCCGCCTGGCGATCGAGCTCGCGCAGCGGCAACTGGCGACCTTTGCGGCAGGCGCGTGGTTCGTCGACCTGGCGGCCTTGCAGGACCCGCGGCGCCTGCTCGCCGCCGTGGCGTCGGCCGTCGGTGCCCGGCAAGACGCGGCCGCCGATCCGCTCGACGCGTTGTGCGCGCACATCGGCGCGGCGCGCGCGCTGCTGGTGCTTGACAACTGCGAACACCTGATCGACCCCGTGGCCCGGCTCGCCGACCGCCTGCTCGCCGCCTGCGCCGGCCTGCACATCCTCGCCACCAGCCGCGAGGCACTGGGCCTGCCGGGCGAGCAGATCTTTGCGGTCGGCCCGCTGTCATTCGACTCCGACGCGGTGCGCCTCTTCGTCGACCGCGCCCGACTCGCCAGGCCCGACTTCGCGCTGACACCGGCCAACGCACCGGTCATCGCCGAGATCTGCCGCCGGCTCGACGGCATTGCGCTGGCGATCGAGCTGGCCGCGGCGCGCGTGCGCATGTTTGCGGTCGACGAGATCCGCTCGCGGCTGGACGACCGCTTCCGCTTCCTCACCGGCAGCTCGCACGCGCCGCCGCGCCATCGCACGCTGAGCGCCACGCTGCAGTGGAGCGTGAAGCTGTTGACCGAGCCGGAAGCGCAGGTGTTCGCGCGGCTCTCGGTCTTCGTCGGTGGGTGCACCTTGGCCGCGGCCGCCGTGGCCGCGGGCATCGATGACGAGTACGCCGCGCTGCAGATCGTGACGCAGCTGCACGACAAATCGCTGCTCGTGATGGCGCCCGAGAACCTGCCCGAGCCGCGCTTTCGCATGCTCGAGACGGTGCGCCAGTTTGCGCAGGACCTGCTCGACGAGGCCGGTGAAGCGCAGGCCGTGCGTGCGCGCTGCCTGGCCCACTTCGTCGCCTTTGCCGAAGAAGCCGGCGGGCATTTGCACGGTCCGGGCGAGCTGGCGTGGTTGCCCCGGCTGAAGGCGGAGCAGGACAACCTGATCGCGGCGCACGACTGGTGCGCCCACCTGCCGGAAGGCGCCGACGCCGGCTGGCGCTTCGTTGCGGCGCTCGGCCGCTACTGGACCTTTGCCGGCCCGCTCGACATGGGCTACTGCCTGGGCACCGCCGCGCTGGCGCGCAATGCCCACGGGCTCGACGACGCGCTGCGTGGCAAGGCGCTGCTGGCGATGTCGCACCTCGCGTACAAGCGCGGCTTCTACGACGAGGCCCTGCGCTGGGCCGATCGGGGCGGCGAGCTGGTGGCGTCGACCGACGACGCCGAGCGCACCGCCGTGGCGTTGAGCCTGCGTGCCAACGCATGGCATGCGATGGGGCGTGCCGACGAGGCCTTGTCGGCGTACGAGCAGGCGACCGAGCTGCTGCGCGCCAACGGCGTGCCCGACATCCGCCTGGTGGTGAGCCTGAACAACATCGCCGAGATCCACCGCGGTGTCTGCCGCCATGCGCAGGCGCGGGCGCTGTACGACGAAGCCATCGCGCTCGCGCAGCGGCTGGCGCTGCCGTCTTCAGTGACGGGGCAGCTGCAGTGCAACCTGGCGCAGGTGCTGGTCACCCTCGGGCAGCTGCCGGCGGCGCGGGAAACGCTGCAGGCCTTGTGGCCGCTGGTGCTGCGCGATGGCCTGCCGAAGATGGCGGCGCGGCTGGCGGAAGTGGCCGCCGGCCTGGCCTCCGCGCTGGAAGACCATGTGCAGGCGGCACGCCTGCATGGCGCGTCCCTGGCGGACCGGCGCGAGGATGGGGAGCGGGCCGATCCGGTGGATGAGGCGTTCATCACGCCGCTGATGGCGGCATCGCGGGAGGCGCTGGGGGTGGAGCGGTTCGAGGCAGAGCGAGCGGCGGGTGAGGCGATGACGCGGGCGGAGGTGGAGGACTGCGTGGCGGGTTGGCTGGCGTTGGGATGATTGGCGCAGTTGATTGGCACAGTTGCCCAGCAACTTGGCGCGTTCCGCCACTCACGCGATCACCTCGGGTCCCTAGAATTTCCAGACGATCTGCGGACGATCCACAGAACACCACGAACTTCATGACCTCCTCCCATTCCGCGCGCAAAGTTGCTCTCGTCACCGGCGCTTCGTCGGGCATGGGCAAGGACTTCTGCCTTCGATTGCTCCAGCACGGGTACGTCGTCTACGGCGCCGCTCGCCGGACCTCGGCGATGAGCGACATCGCCTCGGCCGGCGGTCACGTTCTCGGCATGGACGTGTCCGACGATGCCTCCATGGTGGCCGGCGTCCAGCAGATCCTGCGCGATCAGGGGCGCATCGACGTGCTCGTCAACAACGCCGGCTACGGCGCCTACGGTTCGATCGAGGACGTGCCGATCGCCGAGGCGCGTCGCCAGGTCGAAGTCAACCTGTTCGGCCTCGCGCGCCTGACCCAACTGGTGCTTCCGGGCATGCGTGCCCAGCGGGCCGGGCGGATCGTCAACATCTCCTCGGTCGGCGGCAAGGTCTACTCTCCGCTGGGCGGCTGGTACCACGCGACCAAGCACGCGGTGGAAGGCTTTTCGGACTGCCTCCGCTTCGAAACCCGCGACTTCGGCATCCAGGTGGTGGTGATCGAGCCGGGCGGCGTCGAGTCGGAATGGAACGGCATCGCGATGGACTCGGCACGCCGGTTCTCGGGCCACACCGCGTACGCGCCGCTCGTCGCAGGTTG
Organism: Rhizobacter sp. P5_C2; assembly: GCF_054049715.1. Lineage (NCBI taxonomy): Bacteria > Pseudomonadati > Pseudomonadota > Betaproteobacteria > Burkholderiales > Sphaerotilaceae > Rhizobacter > Rhizobacter sp. P5_C2. The sequence goes on from NZ_JBFULV010000065.1 coordinate 20,381, forward strand.
GCAGGGCGCCGCGCCGTTGAAGGGGGCGTCGCCCTCCGTCATTTCCGATCTGCTGGTCAAGGCCGTGAGTGCGCGCAAGCCGAAGACCCGGTACGCGGCCGGAACCGCGGCCAAGGCCTCGCTTTTCATGCGGGCGGTCTTGTCGGATCGGCTTTTCGACCGCATGCTGGCACTCGTGTTCCGTGCACCTCGTGACGCCGCCATTGCCACGCCCTGATCGCTTCGCCGCTCGCACCACGCCCGACCGCGTGCCCGACCGCGTGAACTTGCCCGCGGCCTTCTGGAGCGGCGTGCGCGCCGTGGGACTGACGCAGTCGCAGGTCATCGCGGAAAGCCGCTTGCCCCTGAGTGCGCTGGACGGTTCTCGCGTCGTGGTGTCGACCGACCAGCTTTTCGATGTCTGGCGGGCGATCTCCGCCTTGCACCCGGCGCCGGACGTCGGCCTGCGCTTCGTGCGCGGCATGGACACCTTGCAGGCCCATCCGATCGTCCTGGCCGCCATGCAGGCGCGCAGCTTGCGCGAAGCACTCGCGAGCCTGGCGCGCTACAAGCAGTTGTGTGGAGGAGAAGTTCTGCGACTGAACCCATCCGGCGCCGACACCGCGATCGAACCCGAGTGGCCGTTCGCGACCACCTCGCCGCCGGCGGCCCTGGTGGATGCGACATTCGCATCGATCATCGAGCTGGGGCGACGCGGCACCGGCACCCACCTGCGGCCCCGGCGGCTCGCGCTTCGGTGCCGCCGTGACGGCGAGGAGGCGCGGAGCAGCTATTTCGGCGTCTCCATCGAGTTCGGTGCGTCGTGCAATGCGCTGGTGCTCGGCAGCGCGGATCTCGACCTGCCGTTCACGATGCACAACGCGGAACTCACCGACATGCTGGCGCCCGGGCTCGAGCGCCACCTGGCGGACCTTCATGCCGTGGCGAGCACCGCGCACCAGGTCAAGCAGATCGTCAAGCGTCGGCTGTCGGCCAGTCCGGTGAGCGTCGGATCGGTGGCGAAGGACCTGGGAACGAGCGTGCGCACGCTGCAACGGCGCATCACCGCCGAAGGCACGAGCTTCCGCCGCATCCTCGACGAAGCGCGGCAGGAACTCGTTCGACAGTACCTGGCCGATCCCGAGATCGGTATCTCGGAAGCCGCATTCCTGCTGGGCTACCAGGACGCGAACTCCTTCTACCGGGCTTTTCGCAGCTGGGAAGGCACGACGCCGGCCCATTGGCGTGACGCGCGGGGCACGTCGCACTGACCGGCTTCGGAGGCCGGCCACTCACCGCGACGGATACGGATGCGCCAGCGGATCCCCGATCACGAGATCGGTCCACCCGACGAAATGAGACCCCGCGGCAAAGCTCTCACCCAGCGTGTAGCCGCGCGTGTAGCGGTTGAAGGTGATGTACGGCGACGAGATCGCCTGCAGCAAGGGCTCGTTCACGTAGCCCTTCACGCCGGTGATGCCCTGCGCCAGCAGGTCGCCGATGGCCGATTGGCCGCCGCTGCCCGGGGGCAGCATGCTCTCGGCGCTGGTCGAGACGGCGGTGTCGCCGATGGCGCCCGGCAAGAAGCGCAGCGAGTGGTAGGCGGTGGCGCTGTAGTGGCTGTCGTTGCTGCCCCAGGAGTAGTAGCCGAGCAGGCTCGTCTGGTTGCCGACGAAGGTGTTCCTGGTGTCGAGCAGCACCGGGATGCCGCGTGCCGCGAGGTCTTGCCCGGCATGCTGGAGATCGCCATTCCAGGTGCCGTAGTCCGATTCGCGCGTGATGACCGAATCGGTGATGGGCGCCGGCTGCGTCGCGGGGTCGTTGATGCCGAAGTCCGGCTGGATGTCGAGCAGGATGGTGCCCTGCCCTGGGTTCTGACCGGTCGCGGCCTCGGCCTGCAGTGCCTTCGCGGTCAGGCCCAGCGCCTGCGCCTGGGTGAAGGCATCGAGCCGCGTCACGATGTAGCCGCCGAACTTCGCGTGGCTGAAGGGCTCGTCGGCATTCCAGTAGCGGTTGAGCCAGGCCGAGCCGCTGGCGAAGCCGCTGGGGGCGTTGAACGACACCAGCTTCGCGCCAGGCAGTCTGTCGTAGTCGAGCGCGGCGAGCTGGCCGTCCACCGAAGCCTGCGCACCGCCGGCGTTGAAGGTGTCGCCGGTGGCCGCGCCGTTGACGCGGATCGGCACGCCCTTGGTCAGCACGATGAAGTTGACCTGCGGGTGCTGCGCCAGGAAGTTGCGGATCGGCTGCTCGATCTGGCTCTTGTAGTCGCTGCCCGAGAGCGTCTCGCTGCCGCTGCCGAGTGCGGAGTCGAGGGTGCGCACCTGCACCACGTTGCTCACGCCGCGGCGCTGCTGGTAATCGGCACCGATGGCGGCCGAGGTCGCGCTGTTGGCATTGATCACCAGCAGCACTTGGTCGGGCGTCACGCTGCCGTGGGCCGGCGGCTGCACCGCCGAGGCCTGCAGCAGCCAGCGCTGGTTGTCGTTGCCGCCGCAGTCCCATTGCTGGACCTGGCCGCCGGCGACCGTGCTGAAGTCCTTCACGTCCAGGCACTTGCCGTCGTGCTTGGGCTGCAGGTGCAGGCCCGCGCCGTCGAGCGTGGCGCTGAAGCGCTGGTTGGCGGCGCCGCCGTAGGTCCATTGCTGGATCAGCGCGCCGTTGGCGATGGAGATGCCGCTGACATCCAATCCCTTGCCGCTGTTGACATTGATGAAGCTGTAGCTGTCGTCGGCCGCGGGCTTCACCTCGAAGCGCTGCTGCGGCGAATCGGCGCAGGCGGTCTGCTGCGTCTTGCCGCCGTCGGCCAGGCTGGCATCGGCGATCTCCACGCACAGCCTGGACGACACCGATTGCAGGTTGTACTGGCCGACCGCGATCGCTGCGCGGCCGCCGGCTGCGGTCACCGGGTAGAAGAGGAACTGCTGCGCCGCCTGGTTGGCATCGCAGCCCGCCTGGCGCAGGCCGGCGCCCTCGGCGAGCGAGCCGCCATCGATGGCCACGCACTTGCCGCTGCCGGCATTCACCAGCGCATAGCGGTTGCCCTGCGTGCGCTGCAGCTTGAAGCGCTGGGCATTGGTGCCGTTGTCGGTCCATTGCCAGAAGGTGGCGCCGTCGGCAGCGGAGCTGCCGGAGAGGTCGATCACCCGCCCCGTGCCGACCACCACCATCCTGTAGACGCCGGCGCTCGGCTGCGTGATGTCGATGGCCTGGTTCGTCGAGACGGCACACGCAGCCTGGCGCAGCACACCACCGTCGGCGCTGGCCGGCACGGCATCGACGCACAGCTTGCTCGATGCGTTGGCGATCAGGTAGCGGCCGGGCGGAATCTCCGTGCCGGCCGCTGCCGCCACCGCGGCGCGCGACAAGGCGCTCGCGCCTTCATGCTCCTGCGGATCGCTGCCCGTGCTGCCGCTCCCGCCGCCGCAGGCGACCAGGATGCCCAGCAGGGCCGTCGAGCCCAGCCCACGCAATCGGCGAAACGCATCCATGGGTGTCTCCTTCCTGGCCTGCCATCGAAGGAGAGGAATATATGGAAGCGTTTCCACTCCGCCAAGCGGAGGATTGTGTGAAGTTGTTCACCGGATGTCGTACCGCGCCAGCAAGCTCGCCTTGGTGTCCGAGAGCACGGCATCGGCCGCAGCGGGGTCACTTCCCGCCAGCGCCCGGGCGAGTTGAACAGCCCCCAGCAGTGCGCTGGTGATCAGCCACGAAGCATCACGCGGCGCAGCGGCCGGAAGGGTCCTGCTCAGCCGCGCATGCAGGTCCACGATCAGACGACGCGACGGTTCGGCGACTTCCGGCGCCTGGCGGAACATCTCGCTGGACAGCAGCGACACCGGGCATCCGTTGTCGAGGTCCTGGATGTGACCGGCCGACAGGTAGATCTCCAGGAACGCCCTGAACGGACTCATGCCGGTGCAGACGAGCCGCGTGCTCTGCTCGTGCATCACCTGCGCGATGTCGATGCCGGCTTGGGTCACCGCCTCGGCCAGCATCGCATCGCGCGAAGCGAAATGGGCGTAGAAGCCACCATGCGTGAGCTTGGCCGAACGCATCACTTGATGGACATTCACGTCGCGATAGCCCAGGCGCCGCACGGCGCGCGAAGCGCCCTCGACGATGCGCTCGTGGGAGATGGCCTTGCGGCCCGGGATCGAAGTCATTGCTTGCCTGGATAGTCAATATGCAAATCATACTAACAATCGGCCACCGACGATGCGCTCTTTGCAGCCTGCAGAGACCATCGGCCCTCCGGGGCCGCTCGCATGAAAATACGATGTTCGCCGGGTGAGCAGCCCGGTTCTGGAATCAAAGGTTGAGGCGATGGCGACAAAAGCGGAAGACAGACACACGCAGTGCCCGGTGGCCCGCTCGCAGGGCGTGGTGGGCGACCGGTGGACGGTCGTGATCCTGCGCGAGTTGTTCATGGGAAATCACCGTTTCGACGAGATCCTCGCGCAGACCGAGGCGACGCCGCAGATGCTGACCACCCGCCTCAAGCGCCTGGAAAGCGACGGCATGATCGAGCGACGTGCGTACAACACCAAGCCGCTGCGCCACGACTACGTTCTCACGCCGAAGGGGCAGGCGTTCTATCCGGTCATCCTGGCGCTTCGCGCATGGGGCGAGACCTGGTGCAAGACGCGGGGCGAGGCTGTCGCCGTCCGCTACACCCATCGGCCTTGCGGCAAGGATCCGGGGCTGGGCACCGCGTGCAAGGCCTGTGGCGAAGTCCTGCGCAAGGCGGACCTGGAAGCCAACCTGAGCCCGGCCTATGCGCGGGAGCGCGAGAGCAAGGGAAGCGTCGCGAGAAAAAGGATGAAAGCCACGGAGTGACCGGCTCGCAGAGGGCGTGACGCACCGGTCGCGCTCGATCGATCAGCCCTCACATCAGCCCCCTCGCGCGTTGTGGCTATGATTTTCATACTAATCTGCGCCGCGAGGCCTGCGATCAACGCTGCACATGCACCGCAGCAGCGGGCAGGCCTCTGCCTCACCCTTCGTCCGACCGCCAGATCCTCAGGAGAACTGCTTGACCGCAGACATCAACCCCACCCGCCGCACCTTCATCAGCGCCGCCGCCCTCGGCATCGCCACCGCGGAGCTTTCGCTGCTGTCGCCATTGACGGCACGCGCCCAGTCGAACAGCAGCGCTGCTGCGCCTGCCGGCGGCCTTGGCCGGCTCAAGCACGTCAAGGCAGGCGTGCTGAATGTCGGCTACTTCGAAAGCGGCCCCGCCGACGGCATCCCGGTCGTCCTGTTGCACGGCTTTCCGTTCGACGCCAACGCCTATGCCGACGTGGCCCCGCTCCTCGCGGCCAAGGGCTGCAGGGTGATCGTCCCGTACCTGAGAGGCTTCGGCGAAACGCGGTTTCTCGATGCCGCGACGCCGCGATCGGGCCAGCAGACGGCATTGGGGGCCGACCTCGTCGCGCTGCTGGACGCGCTGTCGATTCCGAAGGCCGTGCTCGCCGGCTACGACTGGGGCGGCCGCGCTGCTTGCGCCGTTGCCGCGCTGTCGCCGGAGCGATGCGCCGGCCTGGTCTCGGTCAACGGCTACGCCGTGCTGGACCTGACCCGAACGAGCATTCCGCAGCCTCCGGAGCGCGAACTGCCGGCGTGGTACCAGTTCTACTTCCTCACGGAGCGAGGCAAGGCGGGGTACACCAAGTACCGCCGCGAGACGAACAAGCTGCTGTGGAAGCTGTGGTCGCCGAAGTGGAACTTCGACGACGCGACCTTCGATCGCACGGCGACAGCCTTCGACAACCCGGACTACATCGACGTCACCGTTCACTCGTATCGCCACCGCTTCAACCAGGTGGCGGGCGACCCGGCGTATGCCGAGCTCGACAAGCGACTCGCCACGCTGCCGGTGATCGGTGTCCCGACCATCACGCTGGACGGTGCGGACGACGCCGTCGTGCTGCCGAACAATGGCAGCGCGTACGCCGCCAAGTTCCCGGCGCGCAAGGCCCATCGCATCGTGCCCGGTGCCGGCCACAACCTCCCGCAGGAAGCGCCCCAGGCCTTTGCCGACGCGGTGCTGGACCTGCTGCCGGCCCGGGGATGAGGCCGCCATGTTGAAACTCGATGCCATCCGCACGCGCCGGGAGGGGCGCGTGCTCTTCGCCACGCTCGATGCGCCTCCGTTGAACCTCATCGGCCCGGCAATCGTCAACGATCTCGTCACGCTGGTGCAGCACCTCGAGACCGACGGCAACGACACCTCCGTCGTCGTGTTCGACAGCGCGAGCCCGGACTTTTTCAGTGCCCACGTGGACATGACCGCGGTCCCGGCGCTGCGCGAGAAACTGGCCCGCCTGGGAACGGGCTCGGGCCTCGGGACGCTCTACCTGCGCATCAGTTCGCTGAAGCAGGTCACCATCGCGTCGATCGCCGGTCGGGTCCGGGGAGCGGGCAGCGAGTTCGTCCTCGCCTGCGACATGCGCTTCGCGTCGCGTGAACGGGCTCTCTTCGGCCAGCCGGAAAACGGCGTCGGCGCGATCCCGGGCGCCGGCGCTGTCCAGCACCTGACCCGCCTGATGGGTCGAGGCCGGGCGCTGGAAGTCCTGCTGGGCGCTGACGATTTCACCGCCGACCTGGCGGAGTGCTACGGCTGGGTCAACCGCGCGCTGCCCGACGCGGCGTTGAGCGCGTTCGTCGAGGCGCTCGCGCATCGGATCGGGCGCTTCCCGGCCGAGGGCCTGGCCGACACCAAACGGCAGGTCAACGCCATCAGCCTGCCGAGCATCGAGGCCTTGAACGAAGACAGCCGCCTGTTCCTGCAGGGCGTGTCCCGGCCGCAGACGCAGGCCCGTCTGAAAGCGCTCTTCGCCGAAGGGCTGCAACAGGCGGCCGGCGATGCCGAGATGCACTTCGGAGGCGTGCTGGGCAGGATCGGCTGAGTCCTGGCGGGGTTGGTGCGAGCAGCGCCGCCCCGCATCGCTCCCGCTCCATGCGGCTCAGCGCGGCACGTGGATCAGCGGCTGCAGCGCCACGCCCATCTTCAGCGCCTGCAGCGGGGCGGTATCCACGTAGACGATCTCCTCGCGGATCCGCCCATTCTCGAGCGTCATCTTGTCCACGCCGCACCAGGAAACGAGTCGCTCGCCGTACCGGTTCGAGCTTTTCCATTCGATGTGAATGACGTCGCCCCGGCAGGTCCACGACAACAGCTCCCACACGAGCGCAGGCGTGGCCTTCAGCTGCAGCTCGTTCAGCAGCCCCAGTTCGCGCCCGTAGATCACGCGGTCGTAGATCGGCGAGCGCAATTCCCCATCGGGATGCCACAGGGCGAGGAACGCGGCCCCGTCCTTCGTTGCCCACGCGTGGGCAAATCGCGCCACGAACTCTTCGGCTTCATCCTGCGGCATCGGCTTCTCCCGTTGGAAGCCGCCGATGATGAGCGGCGTTCGCGAAGGCGCTAGCCGCTTTCGGACATGTTCATCGGAGGGCTGTCGACCACGGCCCAGAAGCGTTCGGCGGCCCGCGGCAACGGCGAGCGCGGCCGGAACAGGCGGATCTCGACCTCGATCGCCCACTGCGCGCCGCCCGCGGCGGTCAGGCGGCCGGCGGCCAGGTCGTCGGCGATCAGGCTGCGCGGCAGCCACGCCACGCCGCGGCCGTCCAGCGCCATCGTCTTCAGCACGCTGGCCAGGTGCGCCGTCAGCGCGGACTGCGCATGGGCTTCGGCCAGCGCGCTGCCCCGCAAGGCACGCACCAGGCGGCCGATGCCGGACTCGGCGCTGTACTCGAGCAGCGGCACCGGTTTGCCGCCGGTGCCGTCCAGCCAATGACGTGGCCGGCCCGATGCGTCGGGCGCCGACACCGGCAACAGCGCGTCGTGGCCGACCACCGCCCAGTGGTGCGATGCCGGATCCAGCCGGCTGGGCACCTGCTCATGGGCATGGCACAGCAGGAATTGCACGCGGCCCTGCTGCATCAGCGCCTCGCATTGCTGCATCACGTCGGAGATCAGTTGCACCGGGCCCGGCCCTTGCGCCAGCCGCGACTCCAGCCCGCGCAGCCAGCCCGGCAGGAAGCTGAACGACAGCGCATGGGTGGACGCGATGCGCAGCGTGGCCGAACTCGCATCGGCCACCGCGCGCGCCTGGTCGGGAATGCCCGCGACGCGCGTGAGCAGTTCCTGCGCCACCGCGCGAAACCATTCCCCGGCCTCGGTCAGCGTGGCGGGCTGGGTGCTCCTGTCGAACAGCACCACGCCCAGCCAGTCTTCCAGCGCCCGCACGCGGCGGCTGAAGGCCGGCTGCGTCATGTGCCGCTCCTGCGCGGCGCGCGAGAAGCTGCCACTGGCCGCCAGGGTCAGGAAATCGTCGAGCCAGATCAGGTTCATGGGCGGTGCTCACAAGGCATGGAAGAAGACCCAAGCGGCATTGGTCAAGGCTGGCCGCGGCGCGCAAGATTCACCGCGATTGTTCAACAAACACACAGGAGACAAGACCATGCGCACGATCCAGAACTACCGCGGCATCATCCCCGCGATCGCCTGCCCGTTCACCGGCGACCACCGCATCGACGAGCCCGCGCTGCGAAAGCACGCCTCGTGGCTGGCAACGCAGCCCGGCGTGGTGGCCGTGATGACCAACGGCCACACCGGCGAGGTGTTCTCGCTGCTGCCGCGCGAGCGCGCCGAGGTGACGCGCATCGTCGCCGACGAGCTGAAGGGCCGGCTGCCGGTGATCTCGTCGATCGTCTGCGAAGGCACGCGCGACGCCACCGAGCAGGCCTCGATGGCACGCGAAGCGGGTGCCAAGGCCCTGGACGTGATGCCACCGCACCACTGGCTGCGCTTCGGCTTCCGCCCCGACCACGTGACGCGCTACTTCGAGGCCATCGCCTCGGTCGGGCTCGACCTGGTCGCGCACGTCTACCCGGCATGGACGCGCGCGTCGTACTCGTCGGCCACGCTGGCGGAGCTGGCCCGCCTGCCCGCCGTTGCTGCCTTCAAGGTGGGGCAGCGCGACATGAACAAGTACGCCGCCGACATCGCCGCCATCCGCGCGGCCGATGCGAGCAAGGCGATCCTCACCTGCCACGACGAGTACCTGCTGGCATCGATGGTGCAAGGCGTCGATGGCGCGCTGGTGGGCTTCGCGACCTTCATCCCGAGCCTGATCAACGACCTGTGGGAAGCCGTGAAGGCCGGCGACCTGAAGCGGGCCGTCGCGGTGCAGGCCGTCATCACGCCGCTGAAGGATGCCGTCTACGGCGGCGGCGAACCGACCGGCGAGGCCCATGCGCGCATGAAGATGGGGATGTACCTGGCCGGCGTGCTCGATTCGCCGACCGTGCGCCCGCCCACCGAGGCACCGAACGATGCCGAGATGGCCGCGCTGCGTGCAGCGGTCGCCCAGGCCGGCCTGCTCAAGCGCTGAGGAGCCGACATGAACCGCCAACACTTCCTTCTTTGCGCCGCGGCCGCCGCGCTGCTCGGCCTGGCCACCGGCGCCCGCGCCGAACCCTGGCCCGCCAGGCCCATCACGATGGTCATCCCCTTCCCGCCCGGCGGCACGCTCGACGTGGTGGGCCGTCTTCTGGCCCAGAAACTCGGCCAGCAACTCGGCCAGACGGTGATCGTGGACAACCGCGCGGGCGGTGCCGGCACCATCGGCGCCTCGGCGGTGGCCCGGGCACCGGGCGACGGCTACACGCTGCTGTTCAGCGCGTCGACCTTCACCACCACGCCGATGACGCAGAAGACCGCGGCCTACGACGTGGTCAAGGACTTCGCGCCGGTGGCGCTGGTGGCCAAGGCGCCGCTGGCGATCGCCGTCAACAAGAACCTGCCGTTCAACGACGTCAAGGGCCTGCTGACCTACGCGCGCGCCCACCCGGGCAAGCTGAGCTTCGCGATCGGCTCGACCGGTTCGGCCGGGCACCTGAGCACCGAGATGCTGCGCCGCGCCGGCCAGATGGAATACCTCATCGTGCCCTACAAGGGGTCGGCACCGGCCTACCAGGACCTGATCGGCGGCAGCGTCGATGCCTTCATCGACCCCATCCTCGGCTCGGCGTCGTTCGCGAAGGCAGGCCAGCTGAAGGTGCTGGCCGTCACRTCGAAGAACCGCGTGCCCAGCCAGCCCGACCTGCCGACCGTCGGCGAGACGGTGCCGGGCTACGAGTTCTACAGCTGGTACGGCCTGTGGGGCCCGGCCAGCCTGCCGAAGGAGATCGCGGTGCGCCTGAATGCCGAGGTCAACAAGGCGCTGGGCACCGACATGCGCGAGCAGTTGACGCCGCAGGGGCTGCTGCTGACGCCGGGCTCGATCGACGACTTCGTGCGCTTCCAGAAGGACGACATGGCGCTGTCGCAGCGCATCGTGACCGAGGGGAAGATCCGTGCCGAGTGAACGCCATGCGGTCGTGACCGGCAGCAGTTCCGGGATCGGGCGCGCCATCGCGCAGGCCTTGCTGGACGATGGCTGGCGCGTCAGCGGCCTCGACCTGGGGCCGGCGACGCTCGACCACCTGCAGTTCCACGCGGTGCGCGTCGACCTGGCCGACGGCGCGGCGACCGAGGCCGTGGTACGGCACCTGGCCGTCGCCCAGGCCTTCGTGCATGCCGCCGGCGTGCTGCGCGTGGGCAGCCTCGGCAGTCTTGATGCGGCCGACGGCGAACTGATGTGGCGCCTGCACGTCGATGCCGCCGAGCGCATCGGCAACCGGCTGCTGCCGGCCATGGCAGCCGCGGGGCACGGCCGCGTCGTGCTGATCGGCAGCCGCGTCGCGCAGGGCAAGGCCGGCCGCAGCCAGTACGCGGCGACCAAGGCGGCGCTGGCCGGCCTGTCGCGCAGCTGGGCCGCCGAGGTGGTGGCGCACGGCGTGACGGTCAACGTGGTGTCGCCCGCGGCCACGCAGACGGCGATGACCGACGACCCCGCTCGGCAGGCCGCCGCACCCGTGCTGCCGCCGATCGGCCGGCTCATCCGTCCCGACGAGATCGCCGCGCTGGTGGGCTTCCTGCTCTCGCCCGCGGCGGCGGCCATCACCGGCCAGGACATCCAGATCTGCGGCGGCGCCTCGCTGCCGCGCTGAACACTCCCCAGGAACCCACCATGAAGATCATCGAGATCCGCGAACAGACCAAGCCCATCCAGTCCAGCATCCGCAATGCGTACATCGACTTCTCGAAGATGACGCTGAGCCTGGTTGCCGTGGTCACCGACGTGATCCGCGACGGCAAGCCGGTGATCGGCTACGGCTTCAATTCCAACGGGCGCTACGGCCAGGGTGCGCTGATGCGCGAACGCTTCCTGCCGCGCATCCAGGAGGCCGATCCGGCCACCCTGCTCGATGTGGAACGCGACAACATCGATCCGCACAAGGTGTGGGCCACGATGATGACGAATGAGAAACCCGGCGGCCACGGCGAGCGCTCGGTGGCGGTCGGCACGATCGACATGGCGGTGTGGGACGCGGTGGCGAAGATCGAAGGCAAGCCGCTGTTCCAGCTGCTGGCCGAGCGCTACGGCAACGGCCGCGCCGACCGCAAGGTGTTCGTCTATGCCGCGGGCGGCTACTACTGGCCGGGCCAGGGCCTGGAAGGACTGGAGCGCGAGATGCGCGGCTACCTCGACCGTGGCTACTCGGTGGTGAAGAAGAAGATCGGCGGCGCGTCGCTGGCCGAAGACTGCAAGCGCATCGAGGCCGTGCTGCGCCTGCTCGGGCCGGGGCAGAAGCTGGCGGTCGACGCGAACGGGCGCTTCGACCTGAAGACTGCCATCGCGTATGCGAAGGCGCTGTCGCAGTACGACCTGTTCTGGTACGAGGAAGCCGGCGATCCGCTCGACTATGCCTTGCAGGCAGAGCTGGCGCAGCACTATGCCGGGCCGATGGCCACCGGCGAGAACCTGTTCTCGATGCAGGATGCGCGCAACCTGATCCGCTACGGCGGCATGCGGCCCGACCGCGACTGGCTGCAGTTCGACTGCGCGCTGAGCTACGGGCTGGTCGAGTACCTGCGCACGCTGGAGATGCTGAAGGCGCATGGCTGGTCGGCATCGCGCTGCGTGCCGCACGGCGGGCACCAGATGTCGCTGGCCATCGCGGCCGGGCTGGGCCTGGGCGGCAACGAGTCGTACCCGGACCTGTTCCAGCCCTACGGCGGCTTCCCCGATGGCGTGAAGGTCGACAACGGGTATGTCACGTTGCCGGAGCTGCCGGGGATCGGCTTCGAGGGGAAGGCGGACCTGTATGCGCAGATGAAGGGGCTGGCGGGCTGAGCTGTCGATTCGGCCGGTCGTCGTTCGTCGTGGGGGTGAGGCGGTGGAATCGTTCCGCCGCGCCACGAATCGACAAAGGACCGGATCATGCATTCCTGGAACGATGCGCTGCGCGCGCACTACCGTTGGATCATCGTGGCCGCAGGCGGCGTGCTCGGCTGCGTGGCGATCGGCGGGCTGTTCTCGCTGCCGGTGTTCCTGCGGCCGATCGCGCAGGACACGGGGTGGTCCACCACCGGGATCTCCACCGCGATGACGCTGGCCTTCGCGGCGCTCGCGCTCGGCAGCATCGCCTGGGGCTGGCTCTGCGACCGCGTGGGCCCGCGCATCGTGGTGCTGGCCGGCTCCGTGCTGCTCGCCACCGGTCTCGCGCTGTCCAGCCTGGCGACCTCGCTGCTCGCGTTCCAGCTGCTGTTCGGCGCGGTCGTCGGCTTCAGCGCGGCGGCGATCTTTGCGCCGATGATGGCGTGCGTCACCGGGTGGTTCGACACGCGGCGCAGCCTGGCGGTGTCACTGGTGTCGGCCGGCATGGGCATGGCGCCGATGACCATGTCGCCGCTGGCCGCGTGGCTGGTGCAGGCCCACGACTGGCGAACCGCGCTGCAGGTCATCGCGGCCCTGGCCGCGGCCCTCATGGTGCCGGTGGCGTTGCTGGTGCGCCGACCGCCGGCGCTCGCGCAAGCCCCAGCCGCACAAGCCCTGTCCGCAACGGCATCGGGCGCGGCGCAGGAGCCAGCCACGTCCGTCGGGCAGGCCATGCGTTCTGCGCCGTTCCTGATCCTGGTGCTGACGAGCTTCCTGAGCTGTGCCACCCACTCGGGGCCGATCTTTCACACGGTGAGCTACGCCGTCACCTGCGGCATCCCGCTGATGGCCGCGGTGTCGATCTACAGCCTGGAAGGGCTCGCGGGCCTGGGCGGGCGCCTCGTGTTCGGGCTGCTGGGCGACCGCTTCGGCGCCGCGCGCGTGCTGGTGCTGGCGCTGCTCGCCCAGGCGATCGTGGTGCTGGGCTATGTGGCTGCGCGCGAACTCGGGAGCTTCTACACCGTCGCTGCGTTGTTCGGCTTCACCTATGCGGGCGTGATGCCGCTGTTTGCCGTGCTGGCACGCGAGAATTTCCCGTTGCGCATGATGGGCACGGTGATCGGCGGCATCACGATGGCCAGCAGCCTCGGCATGGCACTGGGGCCGGTGCTGGGCGGGCTGATCTACGACGCGTGGTCCAGCTATGCCTGGCTCTTCATCGGCGCGTTCGCGCTGGGCATCGGTGCCTTCCTGTCAGCGCTGGCGTTCACGCGGCTGCCGCGGCGCCAGACGATCGCCGCAATGGCCTGAGCCGGGCGGCGCCACCTCGAATCGACGAACGCTGAAGAGAAGCGGCGAGGTCAATCGGGTGTGATGCGCACGCGCTGCACGACGGCGCGCCAGATCGGGGTTTCGCTGCGGATCGTCGCGGCCATGTCCCCAGGCGAGCCTGGGCTGACGATTCTTCCGCTGCGTTCGAATGCGGCGAGCAAGGCGGGCGACGTCACCGCCCGCGACAGCTCGGCGTTCAGTCGCTGCACGACCTCGACCGGCGTGGCCTTCGGCGCCAGCATGCCGACCCATACCGTGCCGATGCCGGGCACACCGAGCTCTTCGAAGGTCGGCACCTCGGCCAGCACAGCGACGCGCTGCAGGCCGCCCATCGCCACCTCGCGCAAGGTGCCGGCCTGGATGTGCGCCAGCACCTGCATCACGCCCTCGAGCATCAGGTCCACCTCGCCGGAGAGCACGGCCGCCGTGGCCGCGGGCCCGCGGTAAGGGATGTGCTGTACGTCGATTCCCACGGCGTCCTTGATCAACTCCATCGTCAGGTGCTGTGGCGTGCCGTTGCCCGGCGTCGCGTAGCGGTACCGGCCGGGGTGCGCCTTCAGCAGCCGCAGCAGGTCGGGCCACGACGAAGCCTCGACCGCGGGGTTGAGCGTCAGCACCTGCGGCCCCCTGAACAGCACGCCCAGCGGTGCGAAGTCGGTCAACGGGTCGTACGGCAGGCGCGGGAACAGGCCGGGCGCCGCGCTCATCTGCATCGCATGCACGAGGCTCAGCGTGTGGCCGTCAGGGGCGGCCTGGCGCAAGGCTTCGAGCGCCAGGATGCCACCGGCCGACGGGCGGTTGTCCACCAGCACCGTCTGGCCCGTCTGCGATGCGAACGCCTCGCCGATCTGGCGAGCCGCCACGTCCATCGCCGAACCCGGTGCCGAGCCGACCAGGATCCGCACCACGCCGGCAGGCGCGCTTGCGGCCCGGACCGGCGACCACGCGAGGCTCGATGCACCGGCGGCCCAGGCCAGCAGGCGGCGGCGCGAAGGAGAAGTGGGCAGGCGGTGGGTGGTCATGGCGCGATCGGGGCTGTCGATGGGATCACTCTAGACGTCGAGCACCCCCGCGTCGAGGCAAGCCGACGCAAACCGATCGTGAGTTTTACTCAACAATCGAGCCTTCCCGACGTGTTGACAGGCCCCAAGGAGATTCCATGGACAAGAGCAGCCGCCTCGAGATGCTGGTGCGCGTGGTCGACCAGGGCAGCCTCGTCGCCGCGGGCCGCAGCCTCGGCCTGACGCCTTCGGCGGTGAGCCGCGGGATTGCCGACCTCGAGCGCTCGCTCGGCGCCACGCTGCTGCTGCGCAGCACGCGGCGCGTCCAGCTCACCGAAGACGGCGCGCAGGTCTACGAGCGCGCGCTCGACATCCTGTCGCGCATGCAGGAGCTCGAAGCCAGCGTCGCACGCCGCACGCGCTCGGTGGGCGGCACGCTGCGCGTTGGCTTGCCGGCGCCGATCGGCCGCTACATCGTCTGGCCGCGCCTCGCACTGCTGCTGAACCGCTATCCCGACCTGAAGCTCGACGTCAAACCGATCCAGGACCCGAAAGCCATGCAGTCGGAAAACTTCGACGTGCTGTTGATGGTGGGCGAGCCGCCGCCCTCGCGGCTCGTGGCGCACCGCCTGGCGCTCGGTCGCCCGGGCATCTATGCATCGCCCGACTACGTGCGCCGGTTCGGCGCGCCACAGACCCCCGACGAGCTGACAAGCCATCGCTGCCTGGTGTTCCACGGGCCCTGGATGCAACAGCCGGCCGAGCAATGGAATTTCGAGCGCGACGGCGAGACCCGTTCGGTGCAGGTCAAGGCACGCGTGGTCACGCCCGACCGCGAGGGCCTGATCGTCGCGGCGCTCGCCGGTGCCGGCATCATCCGGATGGCCTGTTTCGACCCAGCGCTCGTACAGAGCCAGCGTCTGCAGCGACTGCTGCCCGAGTGGCAGTGCGCTGCAGGGTTCAACGTCTACGCGCTGCACCGAAAGAGCGCCAGCCTCGCGCCGCGCATCCAGGCCTTCCTGGCATTCGTGCGCGAGTCGTTCGAGGCTTTTGATCCTGAGGAAGTGACGTTGCTGCGGGTCCGATGAAGGAACGCAGCTCGCCGTGGCCTCACCTGCCGTCGAAGGCGGCCTGCAGCGCCGCGACATCGAGCTTGGTCATCTGCATCATCGCGGCCATCGCGCGCTGTGACCCGGCAGCGTCAGAACTCTTGAGCATGTCCACCATCGCGCGCGGCACGATCTGCCACGAGAGACCGAACTTGTCCTTCAGCCAGCCGCACTGGCCGGTGGAGCCGCCCTCGCTCAGGCGCGCCCACAGGCGGTCGACCTCGGCCTGGTCGGCGCAGTCCACCGAGATCGAGATTGCCTCGGTGAACGGAAACTGCGGCCCGGCGTTGAGGGCCAGGAACTCCTGCCCCTCGATGACGAAGCGCATCGTCAGCACCTTGCCCTTCAGCGAGGGCACGGCATCGCCATAGTGCGACACCTCGAGCACCTTGCCGTTCTTGAAGACGGACAGGTAGTGCTCGACGGCCTCGTCGGCGTTGAAGTTGAACCAGAGGCAGGGGGTCAGCTTTTGCATGATGTCTCCTTGGGTGGTTGATGGCTCAGGCGCGACCGCGCCGTGCAGCCGAGGGGGAAGGACGGGAACGGGTGGCGCTCGCGGGGGCCGCTGCCGGGAGCAGCGACGCCACGTACTGGTGGAGGTGCGCGATGGCGCGGCGGGCCGCGTCGGCATCGTGCTGGGCCTTGGCAAGGATGAAGGCGCCCTGGATGGCGGCCTGCGCGAAGAGCGCGACATCCAGCGGATCCCACTTTGCCTTGGGTGCATGCCGGCGCTTGGCCTCGACCAGGTCGGCCGCCACGGTTCGAGCGTGAAAGAGGATGGCCCGGTTGCAGGCATCGCGGATGTCGGGATGCGTGCTGTAGGTCTCCTGCACCATGGTGCCCAGCAGACAGGTGAAGTCGGGCAGGTCACCCTGGATCAGCGACGCGCGGAAGTCGATGTAGGCCAGCACGCGTTCACGCGGATCGGCCACGCTGCGGAACGGGGCCGTTTCGAAGAGGTTGCCGGTGACGCCCGTCCAGTGCTCGGTGGCGGCAACGGCCAGGTCGTCCTTGCCCTTGAAGTGGTGGAAGAAGCTGCCCTTGGTGACGCCCGCCTCGCGGCAGATGTCATCGACCGAACTGCCGGCATAGCCCTGCACGCGAATCACGCGCAAAGCCGCATCGAGCAGCTTTCTCTTGGGGCCTTCGGCGAGTTCCATCATCCTGCACTCCATACCGATTAGTCGGTATGGTGACAATACCGACCAATCGGTATGGTGTCAAGTGCGGACGCGGCCCGCAGCCGGACGGACCGGTGCCCGCTCAGCCCAGCTTCATCGCGTACTCCACCCGCGACGCCATCTGCGGATCGCTCGGCTTCTCGAAGCTGTTGCAGAAGGCCGCGGTGGCGCCGGCCACGTCGTTCGTGCCCTTCACCGCGTCGATCGCGCCCTTGTACTCGCCCTGCAGCTCCTGCTTCAGGTAGCCGTAGTTGGCCGCCTGGCTCGACGGGTCGACGTTGTTGGCCTTGGCGAAGTCGATCAGGCCCTGCTTGCGCACCCCGCCCCATTGGGCGATGCCATAGCCGTTGCCGTTGTCGTCGGCCATGTT
>NZ_JBFULV010000066.1:0-36894 GCF_054049715.1 Rhizobacter sp. P5_C2
GCCATGCACGACGCGGTGCCCTGCCGCGTGCAGGCCGGCCAGCACGCCGTCGCGCTCGAGCGCATCGAGCATCGCGTCGGCCACCTCGTGCAGCGACTCGGTCACCGGGGCCTGCAGCGGCAGGTCGGCATGGCGGCCTGCGCGGTCGAGCGACAGCGTGAGCGGCACCTGCTGCAGGTCGAGCCGGCCGCGGCCGACCGGTGACGGCCCGCCGCCGCCGAGGCGGAACAACCCGAGCTTGATCGACGACGAGCCGGCGTTCAGCGTGAGCAGCAGGGGTTCCATCGCGACGGGCTTTCAGTGCGGGTATTGATCTGCAGCATAGTCCGCCGGTTCTGGTGGGCCCATCATCGGCGCCGCAAGGAGGAATCCCATGAACGACTCCGTCATGACACGCGCCGAACACCCGACCGGACCGCTGTCGCCCGAGCAGTTGCAGCGCATCGATGCGTGGTGGCGTGCCGCCAACTATCTGTCGGTCGGGCAGATCTACCTGCGCGACAACCCGCTGCTCGACGAGCCGCTGGCGTTGGCCCACGTGAAGCCGCGCCTGCTCGGCCACTGGGGCACGACGCCCGGGCTGAACCTGCTGTATGCGCACCTGAACCGCGTGATCGCCGCGCACGACCTCGACATGATCTACGTGATCGGCCCGGGGCACGGCGGCCCCGGCCTGGTTGCGAGCGCTTGGCTCGAAGGCTCGTACACCGAGCGCTACCCCGCCATCACGCGCGACCGCGACGGCATGCGCCGGCTGTTCCGCCAGTTCTCGTGGCCGTACGGCATCCCGAGCCACGTGGCGCCGGAGACGCCGGGCTCCATCCATGAAGGCGGCGAGCTCGGTTACTCGCTCGCGCATGCCTTCGGCGCCGCATTCGACAACCCCGGGCTGATCGTCGCCTGCGTGATCGGCGACGGCGAGGCCGAGACCGGGCCGCTCGCCGCAAGCTGGCATTCGAACAAGTTACTGAGCCCGGCGACCGATGGCGCGGTGCTGCCGATCCTGCACCTGAACGGCTACAAGATCGCGAACCCGACGCTGCTCGCGCGCATCGGCCGCGACGAGCTCGAGCAGCTGATGCGCGGCTATGGCTATGAGCCGCATTTCGTGACCGGCAGCGATCCGGCCCAGGTGCACCAGCAGCTCGCCGCGACGCTCGACCGCGTGGTGGCCGACATCCGCGCGATCCAGCAGCAGGCGCGCGCCGGCGGCCCGGTCGAGCGCCCGCGCTGGCCGATGATCGTGCTCGACACGCCCAAGGGCTGGACCGGCCCGAAGACCGTCGACGGCAAGCCGGTCGAAGGCACCTGGCGCGCGCACCAGGTGCCGCTGGCCGACGTGAAGACGCCGGAGCACCTCGCGCAGCTGGAGTCGTGGCTGCGCAGCTACCGGCCGCACGAGCTGTTCGATGCGGAGGGCCGGCTGCGCGACGAACTGGCCGCGCTCGGGCCCACCGGCGCGCGCCGCATGAGCGCGAACCCGCATGCCAACGGCGGCGAGCTGCTGCAGCCGCTCGCGATGCCGCCGTTCCGCGAGCATGCGGTCGCGGTGCCGCAGCCCGGCGCGACGCAGGTCGAATCGACCCGCGTGCTCGGCGAGTTCCTGCGCGAGCTGGTGCGGCGCAACCTCGCGGCGCGCAACTTCCGGCTGTTCGGCCCCGACGAGACCGCGTCGAACCGGCTCGACGCGGTGTACGAGGTCTCCGGCAAGCAGTGGCTCGCGCGCATCGACGAGGTCGACCCGAACCTGAGCGCCGACGGCCGCGTGATGGAGGTGCTCAGCGAGCACCTGTGCGAAGGCTGGCTCGAGGGCTACCTGCTGACCGGCCGGCACGGGATGTTCTCGTGCTACGAGGCCTTCATCCACATCATCGACTCGATGTTCAACCAGCACGCCAAGTGGTTGAAGACCTGCCGGCACATCCCGTGGCGGCGGCCGATCGCGTCGCTGAACTACCTGCTCACCTCGCACGTCTGGCGCCAGGACCACAACGGCTTCTCGCACCAGGACCCGGGCTTCATCGACCATGTCGCCAACAAGAAGTCCGACGTGGTGCGCATCTACCTGCCGCCCGACGCGAACTGCCTGCTGTCGGTGGCCGACCACTGCCTGCGCAGCCGCAACTACGTCAACGTGATCGTCGCCGGCAAGCAGCCGGCCTGGCAGTGGCTCGATGTCGACGCGGCGATCCGCCATTGCCGCACCGGCCTGGGCACCTGGGAGTGGGCCGGCAGCGGCGGCGAGCCGGAGGTGGTGATGGCCTGCGCCGGCGATGTGCCGACGCTCGAGACGCTGGCCGCGGTGACGCTGCTGCGCGACTACGTGCCCGACCTGCGCGTGCGCGTGGTCAACGTGGTCGACCTGCTGGCGCTGCAGCCACCCGGGGAGCATCCGCACGGGCTGAGCGACGAGGCCTTCGACGCGGTCTTCACCGCCGACCGGCCGGTGGTGTTCGCGTTCCATGGCTACCCGTCGCTGGTGCACAAGCTGACCTACCGGCGCCGCAACCACGCGAACATCCACGTGCGTGGCTATCAGGAGGAAGGCACGACGACGACGCCGTTCGACATGGTGGTGCTGAACCAGCTCGACCGCTACCAGCTGGCCTTCGACGCGATCCGCCGCGTGCCGCGGCTGGCCGATCGGGTGCCGGCCGAGGCCGAGCGGCTGGCGGCCACGCTGAAGCGCCACCGCGAGTGGGTGTGCGAGCACGGCGACGACCTGCCGGAGGTGAAGGACTGGCGCTGGTCGCCGCGCTGACAACTTCGCATCGGCGCACGCCGTTGCGTACGTCGGGCGGCCGCCGCGAGGCCGGGATGCCATCCTCCATGCGATGACGATCCCTTCGCTTCGCGACGTTCCCGACAGCTTCGACACCGAGCGCCTGACGATCCGCTGCCCGCGCGCCGGCGAAGGCCCGCTGCTGCACGAGGCCGTCGTCGCGTCGCTCGACGCCTTGCGCGAGTTCCCGGCCTCGCTGCCGTGGGCGATGGCCGAGCCGACCGTCGAGACCGCCGAGCAGTTCTGCCGCGAGGGCCGCGCGCATTTCATGATGCGCTCGATGATGCCGATGCTGCTGTTCCTGAAGGGCAGCGACACGCTGGTCGGCACCGGCAGCCTGCATGCCTTCGACTGGGCGGTGCCCAAGTGCGAGATCGGCTACTGGGCGCATTCGGCCTTCACCGGCCGCGGCCTCGTCACCGAGGCGGTGCAGGCCATCACCGAGCTGGCCTTCGACACGCTCGGCATGCGCCGCATCGAGGCCTTGCCCGATGCCGGCAACACGGCCAGCTGGCGCGTCTGCGAGCGGGCCGGCTACCTGCTCGAAGGCACGCGCCGCAACGACCGCATCACGCCGGACGGCAGCTTGCGAGACTCAAGGGTTTACGCGTTGATTCGCTGAACGACGCCGCCGCTTCGAAGCGGATGTCGCCGTGCTGCACGCACGACTGGTACTCGCGCACCGACAGCGTGGCCGACTGCCGGTCGCCGTCTGCATGCCAGACCAGCTTGACCCACAGCGCGCCTTCGATGATCCAGCACACGCCCGGCGGCACCTGCCGCAGGCCTTCGTCGGTGAGCACCTCGATCCCCGCAATGACCATCCCTCGTTTCATCGCTACCTCCAGTGGTGGGTGCCTTCCGGGGTTCTTCGATCCCGGCGCAGCCTCACTGTAGGGTGGCCCCTTCGTGCCGACCGTGGGCAAGCTTCCGACGCGCTTGTAGGACATCGCCGCGACCTGCGGACGGGCGCGTCGTTTGCCCCGGGCCGCCCCTTCAAACGGTGCAGCTCTGCGATACGATCCCGCGCGTTTTCGAGCTTCTCCGCATGCCATTGCGTGCTGCCTCCCCTTGAATCACAGGATTGCGCCGATGGCCCCGCTTTCGATGAAGTTCGCCCCGGTCCGCAGTGCACGCAGCGGCCTGCCGCTGCCGCCGGGTCCGCTGATCGGCTTCG
Organism: Rhizobacter sp. P5_C2; assembly: GCF_054049715.1. Classification (NCBI taxonomy): domain Bacteria; kingdom Pseudomonadati; phylum Pseudomonadota; class Betaproteobacteria; order Burkholderiales; family Sphaerotilaceae; genus Rhizobacter; species Rhizobacter sp. P5_C2. The sequence continues at coordinate 3,960 of NZ_JBFULV010000066.1, forward strand.
GCCTCGCGGTGCTGGCGGTGGTGCTGATCGCGTTCTTCTCGTACCGCTCGCTGCAGACCCGCGCCAGCACCGCCGAGCTGGTGACGCACACGATCGAGATCGGCCAGCAGTTGCAGACGCTGCTGTCGGCGGTGAAGGACGCCGAGACCGGCCAGCGCGGCTTCCTGCTGACCGGCAACGAGCTCTACCTCGACCCGTACACCACCGCGCGCGCCGCGCTGCCCGGCCTGGTCCACCGCGTGCGCGAGCTGACGGCCGACAACCCGCGCCAGGTCCAGCGCCTGGACACGCTCGACCGGCTGGCCGCCGACAAGCTGGCCGAACTGGCCGAGACGGTTGCGCTGCGCCGTGCCGGCAACGTGGAGCAGGCGCTCGCGGTGGTGCGAACCGACCGTGGCCGCACGGCGATGAACCGCATCCGCACGATCGTCGCCGAGATGGACGAGGAGGAGCGCAACCTGCTCGCCGGCCGCCAGACCGATTGGCAGGAGGCGGTGAGCCTGTCGTCCAACATCACCTGGATCGGCTCGGCGCTGCTGCTGTTCCTGATCGCGGTGGCGATGGCGATGAGCTCGCGCGAGCACCTGGCGCGCGAGGCCCAGGCCTGGGTGCGCAGCGGGCAGATGGGCGTCGGCGAGCGCGTGCAGGGCGAGCATCGGCTCGATGCGCTGGGCGAGCGCGTGCTGTCGTACCTGGCGCAGTACATGGGGGCACGCGTCGGTGCGCTCTACATCGCCGAGAGCGATGGCCGCTTCCGCCGCTTCGCCGCGCACGGGCTCGACGGCAGCACGGCGGCCACCGAGCTGCGCCCCGGCGACGGCCTGCTCGGGCAGGTGCTGAAGGATGCGAAGCCGGTGCGCGTGACCGACGTGCCCGCCGGCTACCTGCCGGTGGCCTCGTCGCTCGGCCGTGCCGACCCGGCCGAGCTGCTGCTGGCGCCGGCCGTCATCGACGGGACGGTGCAGGCGGTCGTCGAACTCGGTTTCCTGCACCGCACGCGCGAGGCCGAGCAGGAGCTGCTGCTGCGTGTCTCCGAGGCGCTCGCGGTGGCGGTGCGCACCGCGAAGGACCGCACGCGCCTTGAAGAACTGCTCGAGGAGACCCAGCGCCAGGCCGAGGAACTGCAGGCCCAGCAGGAAGAACTGCGCGTCAGCAACGAAGAGCTCGAAGAGCAGGGCCGCGTGCTGAAGGAATCGCAGGCCCAGCTCGAGGCCCAGCATGCCGAGATGGAGCAGACCAACGCCCAGCTCGAGGAGCAGACCCAGCTGCTGGAGCACCAGAAGGACAACCTCGCGGCGGCCCAGGTCACGCTGACCGGGAAGGCCGACGAGCTGGAGCGCGCCAACCAGTACAAGAGCGAGTTCCTGGCCAACATGAGCCATGAGCTGCGCACGCCGCTGAACTCGACGCTGATCCTCGCGAAGCTGCTGGCCGACAACAAGGACGGCAACCTGACGGCCGAGCAGGTCAAGTTCGCGCAGACCATCGCCGGGGCCGGCAACGACCTGCTGGCGCTGATCAACGACATCCTCGACCTGTCGAAGATCGAGGCCGGCAAGGTCGAGGTGCAGATCGAGCCGGTGCTGGTCAGCCGCCTGGTCGAGTCGCTGAACGGCAACTTCCAGCCGGCGGCGCAGCAGAAGGGCATCGTGTTCAGCTCCGAGATCGAGCCCGGCACGCCGCAGCGCATCGAGTCGGACGCGCAGCGTGTCGGGCAGATCCTGAACAACCTGCTGTCGAACGCGCTGAAGTTCACCGCGGCCGGCGAGGTGTCGCTGCGCATCGCGCCGGACGGCGACGGCATGCTGTCGTTCGCGGTGCGCGACAGCGGCATCGGCATCGCCGAGCACCAGCAGGAGATCATCTTCGAGGCCTTCCGCCAGGCCGACGGCAGCACGCACCGCAAGTACGGCGGCACCGGGCTCGGGCTGTCGATCTCGCGCGACCTGGCGAGGTTGCTGGGCGGGGACATCACGGTGCGCAGCACGCCGGGGGAGGGCAGCGTGTTCACGTTGACGCTACCGGTGGTGGGAGTGGCACGGGCCGCCGGCGACGTGCAGACGCGACAGCCGGCGAGGCCGCAGGCCGAACCGGCGCCCCCGGAACCCCGGCCCGACTCCCAGCGCGAGCTGCCGATCCCGCGAAACATCCTGGCGCCGCTTCCGCTCGACGACGACCGCGACCAGCTCGCGCCCGGCAAGCGGCTGATCCTGGTCGTCGAGGACGACATGCGCTTCGCGGCGATCCTGCGCGACCTGATCCATGAATCCGGCTTCCAGTGCCTGCTTGCGCACACGGCCGGCGACGGCATCCGCGCGGCGCAGGAATTCCGCCCGAGCGCGATCCTGCTCGACATGAACCTGCCCGACCACTCGGGCCTGGGCGTGCTCGACCAGCTGAAGCACAGCGCGCAGACGCGCCACATCCCGGTGCACGTGATCTCGGTGGCCGACTACAGCCAGGAGGCCCTGCAGCGCGGCGCGGTCGGCTATGCGCTGAAGCCGGTCAAGCGCGACCAGCTGGTCGTGGCGCTGAAGCGGCTCGAGGACAAGTTCATGCAGAGCGTGCGCCGCGTGCTGGTGGTGGAGGACGACGCGCGCCAGCGCGAGAGCATCCGCCACCTGCTCGGCGCCGACGACGTGCAGATCACCGACGTGGCGAACGCCGCCGAGGCGCTGGCCGCGTTGCAGTCAACCACCTTCGACTGCATGGTGATGGACCTGAACCTGCCCGACCTGAGCGGCTACGAGCTGCTCGAGAAGATGGCCGGCCAGGACGACGTGGCCTTCCCGCCGGTGATCGTCTACACCGGGCGCTCGCTGACGCGCGACGAGGAGCAGGGTCTGCGCCGCTTCTCGCGCTCGATCATCGTGAAGGACGCGCGCTCGCCGGAGCGGCTGCTCGACGAGGTGACGCTGTTCCTGCACCAGGTCGAATCGCACCTGCCGGCCGAGAGCCAGCGCATGCTGAAGGCCGCGCGCGACCGCGACGCGACGCTCGAAGGCCGGCGCATCCTGGTGGTCGAGGACGACGTGCGCAACATCTTCGCGCTGTCGAGCGTGCTGGAGCCGAAGGGCGTGAAGATCGAGATCGCGCGCAACGGGCGCGAGGCGCTGGAGGTGCTGGCGCGCATCGGCATCGGCCATGGGCAGATCGACCTGGTGCTGATGGACATCATGATGCCGGAGATGGACGGCTTCACCGCGATGCGCGAGATCCGCAAGCGCGACGACTGGCGCAAGCTGCCGATCATCGCGCTGACCGCCAAGGCCATGAAGGACGACCACGAGAAGTGCCTGGCCGCCGGTGCCAACGACTACATCGCGAAGCCGCTCGACGTCGAGAAGCTGCTGTCGCTGGTGCGGGTGTGGATGCCGAAATGAAGGCGGCGCCCGCGCTACCGGAGGTGGCTCCCGAGGTCTCGGGTGTCGACATCGAGCTGCGCCTGCTGATCGATGCGATCTACCTGAAGTACCACTACGACTTCCGCGGCTACGCGAACGCCTCGTTGAAGCGGCGGCTCGGTACCGCGATGACGCGCTTCGGCTGCCGCACGCTGAGCCAGCTGCAGGACAAGGTGCTGCACGAGCCGTCGACCTTCCCGGCGCTGCTCGACTACCTGACGGTGCAGGTCAGCGAGATGTTCCGCGACCCGTCGTACTTCAGGTCGCTGCGCGAGCAGGTGGTGCCGCTGTTGCGCACCTGGCCGTCGCTGAAGGTCTGGGTGGCCGGCTGCAGCGCCGGCGAAGAGGTGTATTCGCTCGCGATCCTGCTGCGCGAGGAGGGCCTGCTCGAGCGCACGCTGATCTACGCGACCGACATCAACGCGCATGCGCTGCAGCGCGCCGAGGCCGGCGTGTACGAGCTGGACCGCATCGCCGGCTTCTCCGCCAACCACCAGCGCAGCGGGGCGCGCGGCTCGCTGTCGGATTTCTACACCGCGGCCTACGGGCGCGCGGTGTTCGACAAGTCGCTGAAGAAGCACATCGTCTTCTCCGACCACAGCCTGGCCACCGACAGCGTGTTCGCCGAGGTGCAGCTGGTGTCGTGCCGCAACGTGCTGATCTACTTCAACCGCGAGCTGCAGGACCGCGCGCTCGGGCTGTTCCGCGAGGCGCTGTGCCGGCAGGGCTTCCTCGGGCTCGGCTCGAAGGAGTCGCTGCGCTTCTCGAGCCATGCCGATGCGTTCAACGAGGTGGTGCGCGACGACCGGATCTTCCAGAAGCGGGGGGAGGCATGACCTCTCTTGCGACAGACCTGGCACGGTCCGTCGATGCCGTCGTGATCGGCACCTCGGCCGGCGGCGTCGAGGCGCTGATGGCGCTGCTGCCGGCGCTGCCGGCCACGCTGCGCGCGGCGGTGCTGGTCGTGATCCACCTGCCGCGCGAGCGCCCGAGCCTGCTGGTGGAGATCTTCGCGCCGCGCTGCGCGCGCCCGGTGCGCGAGGCGCAGGACAAGGAACCGGTCGAGCCGGGCTGCGTGTACTTCGCGCCGCCCGACTACCACCTGCTGGTGGATCGGGTGGACGAGGGGCCGTGCCTCGCGCTGTCGGCCGATCCGCTGGTCAATTTTTCGCGGCCTTCGATCGACGTGCTGTTCGAGTCGGCGGCTGACGTGTACGGGTCGCGGCTGCTGGGCATCGTGCTGACCGGCGGCAACCAGGACGGCGCGGCCGGGCTGGCCGCGGTGGCGCGTGGTGGCGGGCTGACGGCGGTGCAGCAGCCCGACACGGCGGCGGTGTCGTGGATGCCGGCCGCGGCGCTGAAGGCGCTGAAGACGGGGGGGCCTGATCATTTGTTGCCGCTCGACGGCCTGGCCGCGCTGTTGCGCGGGTTGTAGAGAAAGGATGCAACGCATGCTTGCACCGGTGAAATGCCTGATGGTCGACGACCTGGACGAGAACCTGCTGGCGCTGTCGGCGCTGTTGCGCGGCGAGGGCGTCGAGCTGCTGCAGGCGCGCTCGGGCGCGCAGGCGCTGGAGCTGCTGCTGGTGCACGACGTGGCGCTCGCGCTGCTCGACGTGCAGATGCCCGAGATGGACGGCTTCCAGCTGGCCGAGCTGATGCGCGGCAGCGAGCGCACGCGCCATGTGCCGATCATCTTCGTGACGGCCGGTGGGCGCGACCAGCAGCGTATCTTCAAAGGCTACGAGAGCGGGGCGGTCGATTTCCTGTTCAAGCCGATCGAGGCGCACATCCTGCGCAACAAGGCGGAGGTGTTCTTCCAGCTGTACCGGCAGAAGCAGCAGCTGGCGCACGAGCTGCGCGAGCGCACCGAGACGCTGCGCCTGAACGAGATGTTCGTCGCGATGCTGGGCCACGACCTGCGCAACCCGCTGAACGCGATCCTGACCTCGGCCACGCTGCTGCAGCGTCGCGCGGCCGACGAGATCACCGGCCAGACCGCCGGCCGCATCCTGCAGGGTGGGCGGCGCATGAGCGCGATGATCGAGAACATGCTCGACCTGGCGCGCGGCCGGCTGGCCGGCGGCATCGCGGTGCAGCGCGGGCCGGCCGACCTGGGGGCCATCGTCGAGCGGGTGCTGCAGGAGCTGCAGGCGGCCGTGCCCGAGGCGCGCATCGTCGTCCGGCGCAGTGGCGACCTGGCGGGTGAGTGGGATGCCGAGCGGTTGTCGCAGGTGGTCGCGAACCTGGTCGGCAACGCGTTGCAGCATGGCGCGCCGGGCGAGGTGGTCGAGCTGGTGCTCGACGGCGACGACCCGGCTGAACTGACGCTGGTGGTCGTCAACGAGGGCTGCATCGCGGCGGAGTTGCTGCCGTCGCTGTTCGACCCGTTCCGCAGTGGCGAGCGCCCGCGCGGGCGCAACGAGGGGCTGGGTCTCGGGCTCTACATCGTGCGGCAGATCGTGCTGGCGCACGGCGGGCGCGTCGACGTGGAGCCGTGTGGGGAGGGCAAGCGCACGATGTTCACGGTGCAGTTGCCGCGCCGGAACCCGAACTCCCGTTCGGGCTGAGCTTGTCGAAGCCTGCGAGCGGCCCTTCGACAAGCCCTCAAGAAACAGCAAGCTTCCGTTCGCCCTGAGCAGGGACTGAGCCTGTCGAAGGCCCGTCCGTCGAAGGGTTGTGCCCGAAGCGCGCGAGGCCTTCGACAAGCTCAGTCCGACCCTTCGACAGGCTCAGGTCCTTCGACAGGCTCAGGACGATCGGGCCCTTCGACAGCCTCAGGGCGAACGGTTTGTTGTCGGCCGAAGGCTCAGTCCACCAGCGTCGCCTCCAGCGAGATATCGGCCTTCAACAGCTTCGACACAGGACAACCCGCCTTCGCCTTCGCCGCGAGTTCCTGGAACGTCGCGTTGTCCGCACCGGGCACCTTGGCCGCGAGCGTCAGGTGAACCGCGCTGATCGCGAAACCGCCTTCTACTTGCTCCAGCGTGACCTTGGCCGTGGTGTCCATCTTCTCGGCGCGCAGCTTGGCTTCACCAAGGATTAGCGACAAGGCCATCGTGAAGCAGGCGGCGTGCGCCGCACCGAGCAGTTCCTCGGGGTTGCTGCCGGGCATGCCTTCGAAGCGGCTCGCGAAGCCGTAGGGGTAGTCTTTCAGGGCGCCGCTCTCGGTCGAGATCGAGCCCTTGCCGTCCTTGATGCCGCCCGACCATTGGGCCGAGCCCTTGCGGTTGATCTTCATGCTGCTCTCCTGGATGTGGAGGGCGCAGCGTAGCGCGTTACGGCTACCAATGGAACCAGGCGGCGATGCCCAGTCCGAGGCCGAGCACGCTCATCACGTACACCGCGTACTCCGTCCAGCGCCGCTTCGTCAGCAGCGCGATCGCCGCCATCGCGATCGAGATCGACAGCGCGGTGGTGGCCTGCGCCCAGCGGTGGTGCTGGTGCATCTGCTCCTCGCTCTGCTTGTCGAAGGCGGTCGATTCGTCTTCCAGCTTCTTGGCCGCCGTCATGATCTCGGCCTTCTCGGTCTTGTAGCGCTTGATCTCCTCGGCGTAGAACGCGCGCCGGCCCTCGGGCGCCAGCTCGACCGCCAGCTCGGCCAGGTTCTGCTTGCTGCTCTTGGCCTGGTAGTAATTCCACTGGTTCGACGCCTCGGTCTTGCGGATCGCGGCATCGTTCTTGAAGAGCCCGGCGTTGGCCTGCGTCGCGCCGCCCATGTACGAGAAGATCGCACCGACGGTCGCGAGGATCGCGGTGATCACCGCCAACTGGCCGGCGTGGCCGTCGGGGTCGTGCTGGGCCGCGTGCTCCAGCTCGTGGTCGTGCGGGCCGTGGACGTGGAAACCGTGTTCGGACATGTCATCCTCCTCGTGTTGTCAAAGCTTGCGTGTGTAAGTGACCCAGCGGTAGCGCAGGCCTTCCGGGCTGGTCTGGAAGTCGCCGGGCTCGGCGCTGAACTGCGCGCGGTCCCAGTCGGGGAAAAAAACGTCGGCGTCGAAGTCGGCGTCGAGCTCGGTCAGCACCAGCTCGTCGACCCGCGGCAGCGCTTCGCGGTAGATCTCGGCCCCGCCGATCACGAAGGCCTTCGGCACCTCGCCGGCCAGTGCGATCGCCTCGTCCAGCGATCCGGCGCGCTCGGCACCGTCGGCCTGCCAGCCCGGCTGGCGCGTGATCACGATGTTGCGGCGGCCCGGCAGCGGCCGGCCGATCGAATCCCAGGTCTTGCGGCCCATCAGCACCGGCGCGCCGAGCGTGGTGCGCTTGAAGAACTTCAGGTCTTCGGAGATGTGGCAGAGCAGGGCATTGCCCTTGCCGATGGCGCCGTTGCGGGCCACGGCGGCGATCAGGCTGATCAGCGGTCGAGAGCGTGTCATGGGCGCGATTGTCGCCGCGGCCGGTGGCGCCCCGATATCAGGCCGGCATCGCGGCGTCACGTCCATTCGTCAGGTGCTGCTGCATCAGCTGCTGCACCTTGGCGCCATCGCGCGCCTTCAGCGCGGCCATGATCCTGCGGTGCTCCTTCAGCGACGCGTCGAGCCGCCCCTGCTTGAACAGCGAATGGTGCCGGTTCAGCTTCATCACCTTGCGCAGGTCGGTGACCAGCTGGTGGCGCCAGCGGTTGTCGGCGATCTCCAGCAGCCGCATGTGGAACTGCTCGTTCGCGCGGAAGAACGCATCGCGGTCGGCCACGCTGTCTTCGAGCGCCTGGTGCAGTGCCTGCAGCTCGGCCAGCTGCGCGTCGCTCGCCAGCGTGGCGGCCGAGGCCGCGGCATCGCTCTCGAGCAGCGCCAGCAGGTGGAACACCTCGGCCAGGTCGCGCTCGGAGACCTCGGTGACGTAGGCGCCGCGGCGCAGCTTCATCGTCACCAGCCCCTCGGCGGCCAGCACCTTCAGCGCCTCGCGCAACGGCGTGCGGCTGATGCCGTACTCGGCCGTCAGGGCTTGCTCGTCGATCCAGCTGCCGGGCGCCAGCGTGTGCGCCATGATGCGCGCACGCAGGCGCTCGGCGACCTGCACGTAGAGCGCCTGGGTGGCCGGCAGCGTGGCGTTGCGGGCGAGGGGGGCCGCCTTGGCGGTGGAAACCTTGGACATATAATTCAATTTTGAATTATGGATGACGCCTGCCGGGTCGTCCAGCGGAGCAGGCCCATGTCTGACCAGAAAAAACCGGATGACAAAGACGCGGTGTCGGGTGCGGTGTTGAATTCCGATGCGCTGCCCGCGTGGCAGAAGGCGGCCGCGAAATCCGCGCCGGGCGGGAATGTCGACGCGCTCGACTGGGTCACGCCCGAGGGCATCCGCGTGAAGCCGCTGTACACCGCCGCCGACACCCGCGAGCTGCCCTGGACCGACACGCTGCCCGGCTTCGCGCCGTTCGTGCGCGGCCCGCAGGCGACGATGTACGCGGTGCGGCCGTGGACGATCCGCCAGTACGCCGGCTTCTCGACCGCCGAGGCCTCGAACGCGTTCTACCGCAAGGCCCTCGATGCCGGTGCGCAGGGCGTCAGCGTCGCGTTCGACCTGGCCACCCACCGCGGCTACGACAGCGACCACCCGCGCGTGACCGGCGACGTCGGCAAGGCGGGCGTCGCGATCGACAGCGTCGAGGACATGAAGATCCTGTTCGACGGCATCCCGCTCGACAAGGTGTCGGTGTCGATGACGATGAACGGCGCGGTGCTGCCGGTGCTGGCCGGCTACGTGGTGGCGGCCGAGGAGCAGGGCGTGCCGCAGGACCAGCTGAGCGGGACCATCCAGAACGACATCCTCAAGGAGTTCATGGTCCGCAACACCTACATCTTCCCGCCCGAGCCGAGCATGCGGGTGATCGGCGACATCATCGCGTACACCGCGAAGCAGATGCCGAAGTTCAACTCGATCAGCATCAGCGGCTACCACATGCAGGAAGCCGGCGCGAACCAGGCGCTGGAGCTGGCCTTCACACTGGCCGACGGCAAGGAGTACGTGAAGACGGCGCTGGCCAAGGGGCTGGACGTCGACGAGTTCGCCGGGCGCCTGAGCTTCTTCTGGGCGGTCGGGATGAACTTCTACCTCGAGGTGGCCAAGATGCGCGCGGCGCGGCTGCTGTGGTGGCGGATCATGAGCGGCTTCGGCGCGAAGAACCCGAAGAGCCTGATGCTGCGCACCCACTGCCAGACCTCGGGCTGGAGCCTGACCGAGCAGGACCCGTACAACAACGTGGTGCGCACCACGGTCGAGGCGATGGCCGCGGTGTTCGGCGGCACGCAGAGCCTGCACACCAACGCGCTCGACGAAGCGATCGCGTTGCCCACCGATTTCAGCGCGCGCATCGCGCGCAACACGCAGCTGATCATCCAGGAAGAGACGCACATCACCAGCGTGGTCGACCCCTGGGCCGGCAGCTACATGATGGAGAAGCTGACGCAGGACATGGCGGACGCGGCCTGGACGCTGATCGAGGAAGTGGACGCGATGGGCGGCATGGTGAAGGCCGTCGACAGCGGCTGGGCCAAGCTGAAGATCGAGGCGAGCGCGGCCGAGAAGCAGGCGCGCATCGATTCGGGTCGCGACGTGATCGTCGGCGTCAACAAGTACAAGCTGAAGCAGGAAGACCCGATCGACATCCTCGACATCGACAACCATGCGGTGCGCGAGAACCAGCTGAAGCGGCTCGCACAGGTGCGCGCGGCGCGCGATGCCGCGGCGGTCGAGCGGGCGCTGGCGGCACTCACCGAGTGCGCGCAGTCGGGGCAGGGCAACCTGCTGGCCTTGTCGATCGACGCGGTGCGTGCGCGCGCCACGGTGGGCGAGGTCAGCGATGCGCTGGAGAAGGTGTGGGGGCGCCATCGCGCCGATACGCAAAAGGTGACCGGTGTGTATGCAGCTGCCTACGACAGTGCCGAGGGCTGGGCCCAGCTCCAGCAGGAGATCGCCGAGTTCGCGCAGGCGCAGGGCCGGCGTCCGCGCGTGATGATCGCCAAGCTCGGGCAGGACGGGCACGACCGCGGCGCGAAGGTGGTGGCCACCGCGTTCGCCGACCTGGGCTTCGACGTCGACATGGGGCCGCTGTTCCAGACCGCTGAAGAATGCGCGCGGCAGGCGATCGAGAACGACGTGCACGCGGTGGGCGTCAGCACGCTGGCGGCGGGCCACAAGACGCTGGTGCCGGCGATCATCGAATCGCTGAAGGCGCAGGGCGCGGACGACATCATCGTGTTCGTCGGCGGCGTGATCCCGCGCCAGGACTACGACTTCCTCTACGAGGCCGGCGTGAAGGGCATCTACGGGCCGGGCACGCCGATCCCGGCGAGCGCGAAGGATGTGCTGGAGCAGATCCGCTTGGCGCAGCGCCGGTGATACAGTAATACGGTACTCCATTCCATCCCGGGAGCCGCCATGGCCGTGTCCGTCCGCATGGATCCCTTGCTGGAGCGCGAGCTCGAACTCGCGGCCAAGCGCAAGGGCATCACCAAGTCGCAATTCATCGTCGAGGCCGTCGAGCGTGCGCTCGGGCGGCGCAACCCCCATGCGCTGATGCAGTCGCTCAAGGTCGAAGAGGAACAGCGGGCCTACGGGCCCAACGCCGTCCCGCGCGAGCGCGATGTCGCCAGGGCCTTCGAAGGTGAGGAGCAGCCCTACGACACCGACACCTCGCGTGCTGCCCTGATCGGCCGCCTGAAGAAGAAGCATGGCCTCGACGGCACTCGTTGACGCCAGCGTGCTGGTGGCCGTCTTCGGTCGCGACCAGCCGCATCAGGAACGGTACCTGCAACTGCTGCAGCAGGCCGAGGCACAGCACTGGACCCTGGCCACCACCTGGCCCTGTGTGGTCGAGGCGAGCCACCTGCTCGGCCTGCCGCAGCGCTACACCTGCCTGCGCTGGATTGCCGCGGGCGGGCTGAGCGTCTATCCCTTCGACCAGGAAGCGCTCGAATCGATGGTGGAGTGGATGCGCGTGTACACCGAAGAGCCGCGCACGCAGATGGACCTGGCCGACGCCTCGCTGTTCTGCCTGGCGCATGAAACCAGCGTCACGCGCATCATGACCACCGACGTGCGCGACTTCTCACGCTACCGCCTGCCGGACGGGCGCGCGTTCGAGATCCTCTGAGCCGCCGTCCATGCCAGATCCCGACGCCTTGAGCCAAGCCGTGCTGGGCCGCGATCCTGCGGGGCGGCGGCGCGCCGTCGCCAAGGCGATCACGTTGCTGGAGTCCACGCGTGCCGACCATCGCGCGCAGGCCGACGCGCTGCTGAACACGCTGCTGCCCCACACCGGCCGCGCGCTGCGCCTCGGCATCTCCGGCGTCCCCGGCGTCGGCAAGTCGACCTTCATCGAGGCTTTCGGGCTGCACCTGATCGCGCAAGGCCACCGCGTCGCGGTGCTGACGGTCGACCCGTCGTCCACCATCTCCGGCGGCTCGATCCTCGGCGACAAGACGCGCATGGAGCAGCTGTCCGTCAACGACGCCGCCTACATCCGCCCGAGCCCGTCGTCGGGCACGCTCGGCGGCGTGGCCGAGAAGACGCGCGAGGCGATGCTGGTCTGCGAGGCCGCCGGCCACGACGTCGTGCTGGTCGAGACCGTCGGCGTCGGCCAGAGCGAAACCGCGGTCGCCAGCATGACCGACATGTTCGTGCTGCTGCAGCTGCCGAACGCCGGCGACGACCTGCAGGCCATCAAGAAGGGCGTGATGGAGCTCGCCGACCTGGTCGTCATCAACAAGGCCGATCTCGACCCGGTGGCCGCGACCCGCGCCGAGGCGCAGATCACCAGCGCGCTGCGCGTGTTCAGCTTCCACGGCCGTCCCGACCAGGTGCCGCCGGCGCGCGTGATGCAGATCAGCGCGCTCAAGGTGCAGGGCATCACCGAATTCTGGCAACGCGTGCAGCAGTTCGCCGACGAGCGCCGCGCGAGCGGCGAGTTCGCGCGCCGCCGCGAGCGCCAGGCGCAGGCCTGGATGTGGGACCTGATCCACGCCCGGCTGCATGCCGACTTCAAGCACCATCCCCGCGTGCATGCAGCGCTGGCCGATGTCACGCGCGACGTCGCCGCCGCGCGCATCGCCCCGTCATCGGCCGCGCACACGCTGCTGCGCCTTTTCTTCTCGTCCCCGTCTTCATCCCCGGAGTGAGCTGACATGCACGACATCCTCGAACAACTCGAAGCCAAGCGCGCGCTCGCGCGACTGGGCGGCGGCGAGAAACGCATCGCCGCGCAGCACGGCAAGGGCAAGCTGACCGCGCGCGAGCGCATCGAGCTGCTGCTCGACGAAGGCACCTTCGAAGAATGGGACATGTTCGTCGAGCACCGCTGCCACGACTTCGGCATGGCCGACAACAAGATCCCCGGCGATGGCGTCGTCACCGGCTACGGGATGATCAACGGCCGCCTCGTGTTCGTGTTCAGCCAGGACTTCACGGTGTTCGGCGGCGCGCTCAGCGAAGCCCATGCCGAGAAGATCTGCAAGGTGATGGACCAGGCGATGAAGGTCGGCGCGCCGGTGATCGGGCTCAACGACTCGGGTGGCGCGCGCATCCAGGAAGGCGTGGCCTCGCTCGGCGGTTATGCCGAGGTGTTCCAGCGCAACGTGATGGCCTCGGGCGTGGTGCCGCAGATCAGCATGATCATGGGCCCGTGTGCCGGCGGCGCGGTCTACTCGCCGGCGATGACCGACTTCATCTTCATGGTGAAGGACAGCTCGTACATGTTCGTCACCGGCCCCGAGGTCGTGAAGACCGTGACGCATGAAGAGGTGACGGCCGAGGAGCTGGGCGGCGCCGCCACCCACACCAGCCGCAGCGGCGTGGCCGACCTGGCGTTCGAGAACGACGTCGATGCGCTTGCGATGCTGCGCCGGCTCTACAACTACCTGCCGCTGAACAACCGCGAGAAGGCGCCGGTGCGGCCGAGCAACGATCCGGCCGAGCGCATCGACCTGTCGCTCGACACGCTGGTGCCCGACAACCCGAACAAGCCCTACGACATGAAGGAGCTGATCGTGAAGACCGCCGACGACGGCGACTTCTTCGAGCTGCAGCCGGAGTACGCGAAGAACATCATCATCGGCTTCTGCCGCATGGAAGGCCAGACGGTCGGTGTCGTCGCGAACCAGCCGCTGGTGCTGGCCGGCTGCCTGGACATCAAGAGCAGCATCAAGGCGGCGCGCTTCGTGCGGTTCTGCGATGCGTTCAACATCCCGGTCGTCACCTTCGTCGACGTGCCGGGCTTCATGCCGGGCACCAGCCAGGAGTACGGCGGCATCATCAAGCACGGCGCCAAGCTGCTGTATGCGTATGCCGAGTGCACGGTGCCCAAGATCACGGTGATCACGCGCAAGGCTTATGGCGGCGCCTACGACGTGATGAGCTCCAAGCACCTGCGCGGCGATGTGAACTTCGCATGGCCGAACGCCGAGATCGCGGTGATGGGCGCGAAGGGCGCGGTCGAGATCATCTTCCGCGAGGAGAAGGGCGATCCGGCCCGGCTCGCGGCGCGCGAGGCCGAGTACAAGGCCAAGTTCGCGAACCCGTTCGTGGCCGGCGCGCGTGGCTTCATCGACGACGTGATCCAGCCGCATGAGACGCGCCGGCGCATCTGCCGCTCGCTGGTGATGCTGCGCAACAAGAAGATCGAGAACCCGTGGCGCAAGCACGGCAACATCCCGCTGTGAGGAGCGCCCCGATGTTTACCAAGATCCTGATCGCCAACCGCGGCGAGATCGCCTGCCGCGTGATCCACACCGCGAAGAAGATGGGCATCCAGACGGTCGCGGTGTACTCCGATGCCGACCGCGACGCGCGCCACGTCGAGCTCGCCGATGAAGCGGTGCACATCGGCCCGGCCGCGTCGCGCGAGTCGTACCTGGTGATGGACAAGATCATCGCTGCCTGCAAGCAGACCGGCGCGCAGGCGGTGCACCCGGGCTACGGCTTCCTCAGCGAGAACGAGGAGTTCGCGCGCCGCGTCGAGGAAGAAGGCATCGTCTTCATCGGCCCGAAGCATGCGTCGATCGCCGCGATGGGCGACAAGATCGCCTCGAAGAAGCTCGCCGCCGCGGCGAAGGTCAACACCATCCCCGGCCACAACGCCGCGATCGACACCGCCCAGCATGCGGTCGAGATCGCGAAGGGCATCGGCTACCCGGTGATGATCAAGGCGAGCGCCGGCGGCGGCGGCAAGGGGTTGCGCGTCGCGTTCAACGACAAGGAGGCCTTCGAAGGCTTCAGCGCGTGCCAGAACGAGGCGCGCAACAGTTTCGGCGACGACCGCGTGTTCATCGAGAAGTTCGTCGAGGAGCCGCGCCACATCGAGATCCAGGTGCTGGGCGATGCGCACGGCAACACCGTCTACCTGTGGGAGCGCGAGTGCTCGATCCAGCGCCGCCACCAGAAGGTGATCGAGGAGGCACCCAGCCCCTTCCTCGACGAGAAGACGCGCCAGGCGATGGGCGCGCAGGCGGTGGCGCTCGCGAAGGCGGTGAACTACCAGTCGGCCGGCACGGTGGAGTTCGTGGTCGGCAAGGACCGCAGCTTCTACTTCCTCGAGATGAACACCCGGCTGCAGGTGGAGCACCCGGTGACCGAGGGCATCACCGGGCTCGACCTGGTGGAGCTGATGATCCGCATCGCGGCCGGCGAGAAGCTGCCGTTCACGCAAGGCGAGATCAAGCGCGACGGCTGGGCGATGGAGTGCCGCATCAACGCCGAAGACCCGTTCCGCAACTTCCTGCCGTCGACCGGCCGGCTGGTGCGCTACCAGCCGCCGGCGCAGCAGGGCGGCGTGCGCGTGGACACCGGCGTGTATGAAGGCGGCGAGATCCCGATGTTCTACGACTCGATGATCGCGAAGCTGATCGTGCACGGCAGCGACCGCGCCGACGCGATCGCGAAGATGCGCGAGGCGCTGAACGGCTTCGCGATCCGCGGCATCAGCTCGAACATCCCGTTCCAGGCGGCGTTGCTGGCGCACCCGAAGTTCGTCGCCGGCGACTTCAACACCGGCTTCATCGCCGAGCACTTCCCGAAAGGCTTCTCGGCCGAGCTGGTGGTGCCGGCCGACCCGTTGTTCCTGCGCGCACTGGCGGCGGTGGCGAACCGGCAGCACCTGGAGCGCGCTGCGGGCATCAGCGGGCAGATGCCGGGGCACGAGTTCCAGGTGGGCGAGGAGTTCGTCGTCGTCGTGCCGCTGGGCGAGGGGCGCAGCGAGCGCACCGCGTTGACGGTGCGGCCGCAAGGGGGCAGCTACGAGGTGCGGGTGGGCGAGGCGCGCTACCTGATCGAGTTCGATTCGAACCTGCGCGACCTGGTGATCCGCGGGCATTGCAACGGCCGGCCGTTCTGCGCGCAGATCGAGCGGCTGGGCCTGGCGTACCGCGTGTCGCACGACGGCGCGCAGATCGACGCACGCGTGCTGGCGCCGCGCGTGGCCGAGCTGCAGGCGCTGATGCCGTTCAAGGCACCGCCGGATCTGTCGAAGTTCTTGCTGTCGCCGATGCCGGGGCTGCTGGTCGATGTGGCCGTCGCGCCGGGCCAGCAGGTGCGCGCCGGCGAGCGGCTCGCGACGATCGAGGCGATGAAGATGGAGAACATCCTGGTGGCCACGCAGGACGGCGTCGTGGCCGAGGTGTCTGCTGCCAAGGGCGAAAGCCTGGCGGTCGACCAGGTGATCATCCGTTTTGAATGACAAGGCCCCGGATTGGCATCCGGGATTCAAGGATCTGAAATGACAACCCGTCCCTTCAAGGTGCTCGGCATCCAGCAGGTCGCCATCGGCGGCCCCAGCAAGGACCGCCTGCGCACGCTCTGGGTCGACAAGCTCGGCCTCGAGCTCACCGGCAACTTCGTCAGCGAACGCGAGAACGTCGATGAAGACATCTGCGCGATGGGCCGCGGCGCGTTCAAGGTCGAGGTCGACCTGATGCAGCCGCTCGACCCCGACAAGAAGCCCGCCGTCCACACCACGCCGCTGAACCACATCGGCCTGTGGATCGACGACCTGCCGCGCGCCGTCGAATGGCTCACCGCGAACGGCGTGCGCTTCGCCCCCGGCGGCATCCGCAAGGGCGCGGCCGGCCACGACATCTGCTTCGTGCACCCGAAGAGCAACGACGAGTTCCCGGTGGCCGGCGAGGGCGTGCTGATCGAGCTGGTGCAGGCGCCGCCGGAGATCGTCGCCGCGCTCGGATAGACAGCACAAGCAGAAAAGCCCGCCCATCACGAGCGGGCTTTCTGCTTTCAGGTCATTCGATCAGAACGCGTGGCGAATGCCGGCAGTGAACTCGGTGATGTCACGGTCATCGGCGGTCGTCAGGCCGGCCGGGACGGCGCTGGCCCAGCGGTTGCCGTAGCCGTCACCCTCGTTCTTGAAGCGGGTCACCGCGCTGTACAGCGCGGTGCGCTTCGACAGGTCGTACTGGTAGCCGACGCCGAAGGCCTTGGTGGTACCTTCATTGACGTTCTTGGCCTTGTTCTCGACGAACTGCGCACGCACCGTATTCGCGCCGAAGCGGTAGTCGCCACCAACCCAGAAGCCCTGGCCGTCGGCGTCCACCGCGCTGCGGTCGTTCACCGCGATCACGCCGGCGGTGCCGTGCCAGTCGCCGTAGGTGTAGCCGACCGCGCCCGAGGTCGTGCGCACGTCCTGCGACGTCAGGTCCTGCTTGTCGTCGACGAACGAGACCATCGCATCGAAACCGTAGCCGCTGTAGCGGGCATAGATGTCGGCGACGCGCTGGTCGTTGGTGGCACCGGTGGTTTCACCGAATCCCCACAGCGCACCGGCCTTGAAGCCGGCGAAGGTGGGCGACTCGTACTTGACCGAGTTGTTGACGCGGGCCGGGCCGCCGTTGCCGGTGGCGCTGTAGGTGGTGCCGCCGCGCACCGGCTCATAGCCGCCGAAGCCGCCGATCACGGCGGTGCTCGCGCCGGTGGAGACGTTCGAGAACTCGCTGAAGTCGCTCGACAGGTTGTAGATGCTGCCGTATTGGCGACCCAGGGTCAGCGTGCCGAGCTGCGCCGAGCCGAGGCCGACGTACGACTGGCGACCCCAGAAGGCGTTCTGGCCGTTGGTGCCGTCGTCGATGTTGACGCCGCTCTCGAGCACGGCCAGGGCACGCAGGCCGCCGCCGAGGTCTTCGGTGATGCGCAGGCCGAAGCGCGAGCCCTGCAGGCCGCCGGACTGGACGCGGCTCAGGTTGGCCGCGCCGTTGGCGATCTGCACGTAGGCGTCGGCGATGCCGTACAGCGTCACGTTGGTGGTGGATGCTTGAGCGTCTTGCGCGTTGGCGGCGGCCGAGGCGGCCAGTGCGACCGCGGTCACGGCAAAGGTGGCGAACTTCATTCGAGTTTTCTCCGAGGGGGTGGAAGGCCCGCATCGTAGAAACCCGTCCCGTACAGGAACCTGACCGGAAGATGACGCGTTTGTCAGTTTCCGTTCAAACCGCCATCGGCGCCGTCAACGGCGCATGGTGCTCATACCCCATCAGCGCGAAGTCCGACGGCTCGACCTTCTCCAGCCACTCCGGCTCGTAGCGCCCGGTCTTCGCGTAGTCGGGAATGCGGTCCGACAACTGCAGTTGCGGCGATGCGAACGGCGTGCGCGTCAGCTGCTCGCGCAGCATGTCGACGTGGGTCTCGTAGATGTGCGCATCACCGATGAAGTAGGTGAACCAGCGCGGCGTGTAGCCGGTGAGCCGCCCCACCAGGTGCAGCAGCGCCGCGCCTTCGGTCAGGTTGAACGGCGTGCCCAGGCCGACGTCGTTGCTGCGGATGTACAGGCACAGCGAGATCTCGCGCTTCTCCTGGCTGACCAGGAACTGGTACAGCAGGTGGCAGGGCGGCAGCGCCATCTCGTCGAGCTGCGCCCAGTTCCAGCCGTGGAACAGGATGCGCCGGCTGCCGGGGTCCTTGATGATCGTGTCCAGGCATTGGCGCAGCTGGTCGATCGCCTTGTACAGCAGCACCCGTTCGGCCTCGCCGTCGTCGAACACCGCGGTGAACTGGTAGCCGCGCGCGATCGCGTCGTCGATCTGCGCCGTCTGCGTCGCATCGATCACCTTGTAGGCTGGCCAGTTGCGCCACTGCACGCCGTACACCGGGCCGAGGTCGTCGGCCTGCAGGCGATACGGGTTGGCCAGCCACTGCGGGTTCTCGTTGGCGTTCTGGTCCCACACCTTGCAGCCCAGCGCGCGGAACTCGGCCGCGCTGCGGCTCGCCCGCAGGAAGCCCACCATCTCGCCAACCGCCGACTTGAACGCGAGCTTCTTCGTCGTCACCGCCGGGAAGCCCTGCTGCAGGTCGAAGCGCAGCGTGGCGCCGGGGATGCTCAGCGTGCGCACGCCGGTGCGGTTGTCCTGCCAGCTGCCGTGGTCGAAGATGCTCTGGACGAGGTCGAGGTACTGTTTCATGGGGTGGTCGCGATCGGATCCGCGATTATCGATGCAACGAAAAAGGGCGCCGAAGCGCCCTGGGATGACCTGCCGAACCCGACGGTCAGGACTGGCCCGGCTCGCGCAGGAACAGTTCCACGCGGCGGTTCTTCGCCCGGCCGGCTTCGCTGCCGTTGTCGGCCACCGGCTCGCGCTCGCCATGGCCGGCGGTCTCGATGCGGCTCGCGGCCACGCCGCGCGTGCTCAGGTAGTCGCGCACGCTGTGGGCGCGCTCCAGCGACAGCGGGTTGTTGATCGCGTCGGAGCCGGTGTTGTCGGTGTGGCCGACGATGCTCAGGCGCACGTTCGGGTCGTTCTTCAGGCTCTCGGCGAACGGGTCGAGCACGGCGCGCAGCTCGGGCTTGATGGTCGCGCTGCCGGTCGAGAACGACACGTCGTTCGGCACGTTCAGCTTCAGCTGGTTGTCGGCGGTGCGGGTGACCTCGACGCCGGTGCCCTTGGTCGCCTGCTCCATCTGGGCGCGGCGTTCTTCCTGGCGCTTCGACCAGATGTTGCCGGCCACCGCGCCGAGCGCGCCGCCGATCACCGCGCCGGTGCCGGCCTTGCCGCCGGTCACCGAGCCAAGCACGGCACCGGCTGCTGCGCCGGCGCCGGCGCCGACGGCGGTGCCCTTCTGGCGTTCACTCATGTTTTCGCAGCCGGCCAGCAGAACGGCGGCGGCAGCGCTGACGATCAGCGCGGTGGATCGGAAGGTGAGGGTGTTCATGGTTTTCTCCTGGAAAAAAGTTTCGTGCGCGCGAGCGGACAGCGAGTATCGACCGCGCGTTTGACAGCTGTCTGTCGGCCGTCGGTAACAGTTGATGTCGGCCGGCGCTTACAGCCGGGGTGTCAACAACGAGGCGTCACAGATCGAACTGCAGCGCCGCCAACCGCGCATAGAGCCCGCCGGCAGCCGCCAGTTCCGCATGCGTGCCGGTTTCGACGATGCGCCCGTGCTCCATCACGACGATGCGATCGGCGCGCTGCACCGTGGCCAGGCGGTGCGCGATCACCAGCGTCGTGCGGTCCTTCATCGCCGATTCGAGCGCGGCCTGCACCATGCGCTCGCTCTCGGCATCCAGCGCGCTGGTGGCCTCGTCGAGCAGCAGCAGCGGCGGGTTCTTCAGCATCGCCCGCGCGATGCTGATGCGTTGGCGCTGCCCACCCGACAGCCGCACGCCGCGCTCGCCGAGGAAGGTCTGGTAGCCCTCGGGCAGGGCGCTGATGAAGTCGTGCGCGAACGCGGCGCGCGCGGCGGCGATCACCTCGTCGTCGCTCGCTTCGGGCCGGCCGTAGCGGATGTTCTCGAGCGCATTGGCCGAGAAGATCACGCTGTCCTGCGGCACGATGCCGATGCGCTGGCGCAGCGCCTGCAGCGCGGTGTCGCGCACGCTGACGCCGTCGACCGCGACCCGGCCCTCGGCCACGTCGTAGAAGCGCAGCAGCAGCTGGAACACCGTGCTCTTGCCGGCGCCGCTCGGGCCGACCAGCGCGACCGTCTCGCCCGGCCGCACCTGCAGCGTGAAATCCGCCAGCGCCGCATGCTGCGGCCGCGACGGGTAGCGGAAGCTGACGCCTTCGAGCGCCACCGCCGAGCCGCCGCGGGTGGCCGGCAGCGCCGCGGCCTGCGCCGGCGACGCGATCGACGAACTCGTGGCCAGCAACTCCATCAGCCGCTCGGTGGCGCCTGCCGCGCGCAGCAGGTCGCCATACACCTCGGCCAGCACCGCGACCGAGCTGACGAGGATGATCACGTAGACCACCGTCTGCCCCAGGTGGCCGGCGCTGACCTGGCCGGCGATCACCGCCTGCGTGCCCTGGTACAGGCCCCACAGCAGCGCGCCGAAGGTCGCGGTGATGATGAAGGCGACCAGCCCCGAGCGCACCCGCGTGCGGCGCACCGCGGTGGCGAAGGCGTTCTCGGTCGAGTCGCTGAAGCGCCTGGCTTCGCGCGCCTCCTGCGTGTAGCTCTGCACCACCGGCACCGCGTTCAGCACCTCGGCGGCAATCGCGCTCGAATCGGCGACGCGGTCCTGGCTGGCGCGCGACAGCTTGCGCACGCGCCGCCCGAAGTACAGCGACGGCAGCACCACGATGATCAGGATGCCCAGCACCTGCGTCATGACCAGCGGGTTCGTGATGATCAGCATCAGCATCGCGCCCAGGCCCATCACCGTGTTGCGCAAGCCCATGCTGAGGCTGGAGCCGACGACGGTCTGCACCAGCGTGGTGTCGGTGGTCAGCCGCGACAGCACCTCGCCGGTCTGCGTGGTCTCGAAGAATTCGGGGCTCTGCTCGATCACGTGCGCATAGACGGCGCTGCGCAGGTCGGCGGTGACCCGCTCGCCGAGCCAGGTCACCATGTAGAAGCGCGCCGCCGAGAACACCCCGAGCGCCGCGCCGACGCCGAACAGCGCGAAGAAGTGGCCGCGCAGCGCGAGCAGCCGCTCGCCGGGATCGGAGGCGACCAGCCCCTGGTCGATCAGCGACTTCAGCGCGGCCGGGAACACCAGCGTCGCCACCGCGGCCATCACCAGGAAGACGACGGCCAGCCCGATGCGCCCCCGGTACGGCCGCAGGAAAGGCATCAGCCCGCTGAGGGATCGGACGTCGCGAGCGGGCGCCGGGGTGGTCGCCGCCGTGGGCGCGTTCGAGGGCGCGGTCGTGGAAGAAGTGGGCATCGGGAGGAGCCGTATCGGCAAGCTGTGGCGAAAAGGCGCCACGCACTGTAGCCGAACAAGGCCGGGGCAAAGGCGGCCTTGACAATGACTGCCTAAGCAAATAAAGTCCAGGCATCGAGATAGCCAACGGACCCCATCCGACCGCCATGAGCCGCAGCCCCGTTCCCGCCGACTTCTACAACCGCGACGCGTATTGCGCCGAGGAGAGCGTGGGCTACCTGATGAAACGGATCATGCTGTCGATCAGCTCCCAGGTCGACCAGAAGCTGGGCGCGCACGGCCTGACCAGCGCGCAATGGGGCCCGCTGTTCAAGGTCTTCCACTCGGGCCAAGGCAAGGCGACGGTCGCCGAGCTGGCGCGCTGGCTGCAGTCCGATGCCGGCGCCACCACGCGCCTGCTGGACCGGCTGGAGCGCAAGGGCCTGTGCAAGCGGGTGCGCAGCACCGAAGACCGCCGGGTCGTCGAGATCGAGCTGACGCCGGAAGGCGAGGCCTCGATCGCCGAGGTGCCCGCCGTTCTGGCGGAGGTGCTCAACGCCCATCTGGCCGGTTTCTCGAAGACCGAATGGCAGGCGCTGAAGATCTACCTGCAGCGCATGCTGGCCAACGGAGAGGCGTTGCGCGACGAGGCCTGAGGCCGGCCGCGCGACACCCGTCAATTACACGAAAAGCCGAACGAGGTGGACCATGTCGTCCCAATGCTTGCCTGAGCAAATACAGCCGAAACAACCATCTGACAGAAAGTCTGGTCTCATGTCCGCGATCCCTACCTTGCAGACCCTGCGTGCGCACCGCGAGCTTCCGGCGCTGACCGCGCTGGTGGTGGCGCTGGCTTCCACGCTGGTGCTGACGCTGGCCGGCTGCGCCAGCACCAACGGCATCGCGCCGGGCGCCAAGCTGGTCGAGCCGGCCGCGGTCGGCCTGGCCGACCAGGCCGATGCCGCGTCGCCGGCCATCGAGGCCAGCTGGTGGCAGTCGTTCGGCGACAGCACGCTGAACGGCCTGGTCGACAAGGCGCTGACCGGCAGCCCGACCCTGAATGTGGCGCAGACCCGCATCACGCGGGCCCAGGCCGCGATCGACAACGTGGCGGCGGCCGACGGCCTGCAGGTCACCGGCCAGTTCGACGCCACCCGCCAGCGCTTCACCGAGACCGGCCTGGTGCCGCCCCCGATCGGCGGCACGATGCAGACCACCGCCACGCTGCAGGCCGGCGCGTCGTGGGAGTTCGACTTCTTCGGCCGCAACCGGGCCGCGCTCGATGCCGCCCTCGGATCGCAGCGTGCGCAAGAGGCTGAACTGCAGGCCGCGCGCGTGCTGCTGGCGGCCAACGTCTCGCGCAACTACGTGCAACTGGCGCGCCTGCTCGAGCAGCGCGATGTCGCGACCCGCTCGCTGCAGCAACGCGACGACATCCTGTCGCTGATCCGCCAGCGCGTGCAGGCCGGGCTCGACACCACGGTCGAACTGCGCCAGGGCGAGGGCGCCTTGCCCGAGACCCGCCAGCAGGTCGAGGCGCTGAACGAGCAGATCGCGCTGACCCGCCATGCGCTGGCCGCGCTGACGGCGCAGGCGCCGAACGCGCTCGACGCGCTGAACCCGCGCCTTCAACCGGTGCAGGCCGTGCCGCTGCCGGCCAACGTGCCGGCCGACCTGCTGGGCCGCCGTGCCGACATCAGCGCCGCGCGCTGGCGTGTCGAGGCGGCCACCAGCGACGTCAAGTCGGCGCGCGCGCAGTTCTACCCGAACGTCAGCCTGACGGGCTTCGCCGGCTTCTCCAGCATCGGCCTCGACAACCTGCTGAAGTCCGACAGCCAGCAGTACGGCATCGGCCCGGCGATCCGCCTGCCGATCTTCGACGGCGGCCGGCTGCGTGCCAACCTGCGCGGCAAGTCGGCCGACCTGGACCTGGCGATCGAGAGCTACAACGCCGCCGTGCTCGACGCGGTGCGCGACGTGGCCGACCAGATCAGCTCGCTGCAATCGATCGAACGCCAGCAGAAGGAACAGGCCAGCGCGCAGGTGTCGGCCGAAGCCGCCTACGACATCGCGACGCAGCGCTACAAGGCCGGCCTCGGCACCTACCTGGTCGTGCTGAACGCCGAGTCCACGGTGCTGACGCAGCGCCGCCTGGGCACCGACCTGAAGGCGCGCGCGCTGGACACGCAGGTGGCGCTGATCCGCTCATTGGGCGGCGGCTACACGGTGGCCGCCAAGACGGCCACCGCGGCTGCGCCGGTGCGCACCGCGCAGGCGCTCTGATCCCGAGCCGCTTCGATCCGAATTTCCATACGAACACAGCAAGACCTCCGGAGAACCTTTCATGACCTCCCCCCAAGACAACACCGCTCCCGCTGCAGTCGCCCCCGCCGGCAACCCCACCCGCAAGAAGGCCCTGACCGCCGTGGCGGCCGCCGTCGCCGTGCTCGGCGTGGCCTATGGCGCCTACTACGCGCTGGTGCTGAACCACTACGAATCGACCGACAACGCCTACGTGCAGGGCAACGTCGTGCAGCTGACGCCGCAGGTCGGCGGCACCGTGCTGGCGATCAACGCCGATGACACCGACTTCGTGAAGGCCGGCCAGCCGCTCGTCAGGCTCGACCAGGCCGACGCGCAGGTCGCGCTCGACCAGGCCGAAGCCCAGCTCGCGCAGACGGTGCGCGAGGTGCGCACGCTGTTCGCGAACAACTCGACGCTGAAGGCGCAGATCGCGCTGCGCGAGGCCGATCTGGCCCGTGCGCAGGCCGACCTGGTCCGCGCGCAGGACGACGTCAGCCGCCGTGCCCCGCTGGTCGCCAGCGGCGCCGTCGGCAAGGAAGAGTTCAACCACGCGAACGCGCAGCTCGCCGCGTCGAAGAGCGCCGTCGCCGCCGCGCAATCGGCCTCGCTGGCCGCGCGCGAGCAGCTGACGTCGAACCAGGCGCTGACCGACAACACCTCGGTCGAGGAGCACCCCAACGTGCAACGCGCCGCGGCCCGCGTGCGCGAGGCCTACCTGGCGCTGCGCCGCGCCGACCTGCTGTCTCCGGTCGACGGCTACATCGCCAAGCGCAGCGTGCAGGTCGGCCAGCGCGTGCAGGCCGGCGCGCCGCTGATGTCGGTGATCGCGCTGAACCAGCTGTGGGTCGATGCCAACTTCAAGGAAAGCCAGCTGAGGAACCTGCGCATCGGCCAGCCGGTCACGCTGCAGGCCGACGTGTACGGCAAGAAGGTCGAGTTCCGCGGCAAGATCGAAGGCCTGGGCGCCGGCACCGGCTCGGCGTTCTCGCTGCTGCCGGCGCAGAACGCCACCGGCAACTGGATCAAGGTGGTGCAGCGCGTGCCGGTGCGGGTCGCGCTCGACCCGAAGGAACTCGCCGAGCACCCGCTGCGCGTGGGCCTGTCGATGGATGCGAAAGTCGACGTGAGCAACACCGACGGCAAGATGCTGGCCGACGTGCAGCGCAGCTCGGCGATCGCGCAGACGACGGTGTTCGACCTGGTCAACCAGTCGGCCGACGGCGAGGTGCGCAAGATCATCGCGAGCAACCTCGGCCATGCGCTGAAGGCCGACACCAAGGTGGCGCGCCGCAGCGAGGTGGCCACGCCAGCCGCGTCAGCGGCCAGCGGCGAGACGGTCGCCTCGTCGGCGGTTGCCGCCGCCGTCAAGCTGACCCCGGTCAAGCAGTAAGCCTGACAAGTCCTGGAAGCACAGCGGAGTCTTTTCCCCATGTCATCCACCACCGCCGATGCGGTGTCCGGCGCCGACGCGCCGGCACCCGCGCCCGCCCCGGTCGCGCCGCCGCGTCCGGCGGCCCATCCGCCGCTGACCGGCAGCCAGCTGATCCTCGGCACGATCGCGCTGTCGCTCGCCACGTTCATGAACGTGCTCGACAGCTCGATCGCCAACGTCTCCATTCCGGCCATCGCCGGCGACATGGGCGTCAGCCCGAACCAGGGCACCTGGGTCATCACCTCGTTCGGCGTCGCCAACGCGATCTCGGTGCCGCTGACCGGCTGGTTCACCCGCCGCTTCGGCCCGGTGCGGCTGTTCATGGCCAGCATCCTGCTGTTCGTGTTCTCGTCGTGGCTGTGCGGCCTCGCGCCGAACATCGAGACGCTGATCGCGTTCCGCGTGCTGCAGGGCCTGGTGGCCGGCCCGATGATCCCGCTGTCGCAGACGCTGCTGCTCGCGAGCTACCCGGCCGCCAAGGCCGGCACCGCGATGGCGATGTGGGCGATGACCGTGCTCGTCGCGCCGGTGGTCGGCCCGTTGCTGGGGGGCTGGATCACCGACAACATCTCGTGGCCGTGGATCTTCTACATCAACATCCCGGTCGGCATTCTCGCGGCGATGTTCACCTGGTCGATCTACCGCACCCGCGATGCGCTGCCGCAGAAGGTGCCGCTCGACTACGTGGGCCTGGGCCTGCTGGTGCTGTGGGTCGGCGCGCTGCAGGTGATGGTCGACAAGGGCAAGGAGCTCGACTGGTTCCAGTCCGGCCAGATCATCACGCTGGGCGTCGTCGCGGTCGTCGGCTTCCTGTTCTTCCTCGCGTGGGAGCTGACCGAGAAGAACCCGATCGTCGACCTGCGGCTGTTCGCGCGGCGCAATTTCTGGCTGGCCACGGTCGCGCTGTCGGTGGGCTATGGCCTGTTCTTCGGCAACGTGGTGCTGATGCCGCTGTGGCTGCAGCAGTACATGGGCTACACCGCCACCTGGGCCGGCATCGCGCTGGCGCCGGTGGGGGTGCTGGCGATCCTGCTGTCGCCGTGGGTCGGCAAGAACATCGGCAAGGTCGATCCGCGGCGCCTGGCCACGGTGGCCTTCCTCGGCTTCGGGCTGGTGCTGTGGATGCGCTCGCATTTCAATACGCAGGCCGACTTCAACACCATCCTGGTGCCGACGATCCTGCAGGGCGCGGCGATGGCGTTCTTCTTCATCCCGCTGCAGGCGATCATCTTCTCGGGCTTGCAGCCGCACCAGATGGCGGCCGCGGCCGGGCTGAGCAACTTCGTGCGGATCACCGCCGGCGCGATCGGCACGTCGATCTTCACGACGGCGTGGGAGAACCGTGCGGTGCTGCACCATGCGCAGATCGCCGAGACGGTGAACGGCAACAGCATCGCCGCGACGCAGACGCTGTCGAACCTCGGCGCCACCGGCTACAGCCCCGATCAGGCGCTTGCGACGGTGAACCGGCTGGTCGACCAGCAGGCCTACACGATGGCGGCGACCGACCTGTTCTACCTGTCGTCAGCGCTGTTCATCCTGCTGATCGGGCTGGTGTGGCTGACGCGGCCCAAGAAGGGCGGCGGCGCGGGCGGGGGCGGGGCTCACTGAGGCAGATCGTTCGACTGCGGCGAGTCGCCACCGGTCGGGTTGTAGCGTTCCAGGAAGCGCTCCTTCGGGGGCGATACGGGCACGATGCCGTATTTGAGGCCCAGGTGTCCCAGGGCCGATTTTTGCGCGGCAAACACGTTGGGGACGCTGAGCTCTCTGCCGGTGGGCAGTGTGCCGGTGCATGGCGATACAGGACGCATGTGATTTCCGAGTCAGGGTAGACGTTGATTCGAATGCCCGGGTAGGGCCGCTTGCTGAGTAACGTGCCCGCGTCATCGGTTCACTCGCCAGCGTCAGACATGTGACCCCCACCCCGTCTGCTCGTTCGCTTCGGCGCATGGAACCGAACGCGTGCCCGCGTTACTGACGCAAGCCTTCACAGCGCGAGTGGTAAGTGAGCGCCTTGCAGATCCTCCTGGACGAATTCGCCCGCCGCATCGGAAGCTCGCCTTTCGACGTGGTGGCCGACCAGGCACGCTTCGTCTGCAACGAACGCTTCGCCGTCGACCTGTTCCTCGACACCCGCTGCGAGTGCGTTCGCATCGGCACGCAGGTCGGCCATTCGCTGGTCGCGGCCCCGGCGCATGAGGGCTACTGGGGCTGCGTGTCGCGCGCCCAGCAGGAAGATCCCCGCTTCGAGGTCTGCTGGAACGGCTACACCGGCGAGATGCTGAGCATGTCGGCGATGCCGATGACCGGGCTCGACATCGAGGTCTTCATGGTCTGGGTCGAGCGCTTCCTCGATCGATCGACCGAAGTGGCCGACGCCTGGCTCGCCGCCGAGAACCCTCGCTCCTGCGGCCTGCCACTTTCCGACTGCCGCAGCTTCGCCTGATCGATCAGGCGGCCAGGGCGTACTGCCTGAACTGCCCGCGCCCGGCGTTCCTGGCCGCGCAGAGCGCCTCGTCGGCGTGGTGCATCACCTCGGCGAACGCGAGGCCGTGCGTCGGCCACACCGCCGCACCGATGCTGCAGCCGACACGCAGGTTGTTCAGCGTCAGGTAGTTCATCGGCCGGCGCATGTCGTTGACGATGCGCTCGGCCAGCGTGCGCGACAGCGCCGCGCCTTCGCCCGGCGGACAGGTGATCAGCACCAGGAACTCGTCGCCGCCGAGGTGGAACGCGAAATCCTGCTCGCGGCCCAGCTTGCGCAGGCGCCTGGCCACCTGCACCAGCACCTGGTCGCCGGCCTCGTGGCCGTGGCGCGCGTGGATGGGCTGGAAGCCGTCCAGGGCCAGGCACAGCAGGCAGACCTCGATCCGGGCGGCCGCGACGTCGTCGGCCAGCCGCTCGGTCATCTCGGCCAGGAAGCTGCTGTTCCACAGGCCCGTCAGCGGGTCGCGCAGCGCGCGCTGTTCGAGCGTTGGCACGGTGGGGTCGCGGTCCGTCAGCGTGTCCTGCAGGCGGACGACGGTGGCGGCGATCTGCTGCACGTTGTTGCGCCGCCGTGGCTGCACACAGGGCGGACGCGGCGCGCCGTCGCCACGGCGCAGCGCCTGCGCGGGTTCCTCGACCGGCGCGACCAGCAGCGGGATCCACCAGCAGGCCGCCAGCGCGCACAGCAGGCCGATGCCGATGCTCCACCCCAGGGCCCACGGCGGCCGGAGCGCCAGCGACACCAGCGTCAGCAGCACGCCAATCCCCACGCCGGCCTGCGGGCGCAGCGTCCGCAGGCGCGGTCGCGGAAGGTGGGCGGGGTGGATCACGCACGAATTGTCGACCTGCCGCCGCCCCCCCGATGTGCGGAGAAGCAGGCGCGAGGTCCGCCACTTCCGGGCATCCAACGCTAGGATGCCGCGTCCACCAGACCGGGAGATCCCATGAACCTGCCCCAGAGCGCTGCGCGTCTTGTTCCGTTGTCGGCCTCGTTGGCTGCCGCGCTGGCGCTCGCGGCCTGCGCCAATGTGCCGAACCCGTTCGGTGGCGATGCCGCCCCGGCGCCCGCAGGTGCCGAGGCCCCGGCCGCCGCACCGGCCGTCGCGGCCACGCTGCCCGAGGTGCCCAGCGCCGCGCCCGCCGCACGCACCGCGGTGCTGAACAGCACGTATGCGATCGACGGCGCGATCATGCCGGTGATGCGCGGCCAGCAGCTGACCGAAACCCGCACCGACATGCGCCGCAACGACAGCGTGCTGAGCTTCGACAACCGCCTGCTGCGAACCTTCGCCGGCGACACCCGCTCGTCCGACATCACGCGGCTCGACCGCAAGCTGGTGTGGACGCAGAACATCGCGAAGAAGACCTACACCGAATGCCCGCTGACCGGCTGCCCGCGGCCGGCGCAGCCGCAGCCCGACAAGCCGAAGCAGCCCGACCAGCCATCGAAGCCGTCCGAGCCGTCGTGTCCGCTGGTGCTGAAGAAGAACGAGCTGAAGGTGGTGGCCACCGGCGAGCGCAAGGCGATCAGTGCCCTCAACAGCGAGCGCTTCCAGATCAACTGGGTGATGGAACTGGAGGACCCGCAGGGCCGGCGCAACAGCAACCGGGTGCAGCTCGACCTGTGGACCACGCCCGAGGTCGGCGCGGTGAAGGAGGTGCAGGCGATCACGCAGGCCTTCCAGTCGCGCCATGCGGCCGCGGTGTCGGCCGGCGGCGAGCATCCGTTCGGCAAGTACCTGCCGAAGGAGGTGATGGGCTCGATGGGTGCGCTGCTGCGCAACCTGGGCGGTGCCAACGCTAAGACGACCGCGGCCTGGGGCAACGAGCTGAAAAAGGTGCGCGGCTACCCGATGGCGATGGCGCTGTCGTGGACGGCCGACGGCAACACCTGCGGCGACGACGCGTCGGCCGCGCGCGGCAACACCTCGGCGCCGAGCGTCGGCAGTTTGCTGGGCGGGCTGATGGGCGGCGGTGGTGGCGACGGCAAGCCCGCCGGGGGCCCGTTGCTGAGCTACAGCTACGAGGTGAAGACGCTGGATGTGAAGGTGGTCAGCGACGGCTGGTTCATGCCGGACGCCGGCTTCCAGCGGGCGCCGTGACCGCAGACTTGTTCGATCCGATCGACGATGGGCCGCCGTCGCAGCAGGTGATCGCCGACGGCGCGGTGTTGCTGCGCCGGCTCGCGTTGCCGCGCGCACCCGCGCTGCTGGCCGACCTGCAGCCGGTGCTGGCGGCCGCGCCGTGGCGGCACCTGGTGACGCCGGGCGGGCAGCGCATGTCGGTCGCGATGACCAACAGCGGGCCGCTCGGTTGGGTGTCCGACCGGCGCGGCTACCGCTACCAGGCCACCGATCCGCTGAGCGGCGCGCCGTGGCCGGCGATGCCGCGCAGCTTTCGCGAACTGGCGGTGCATGCGGCCGCCTGCGCCGGCTTCGACGGCTTCGAGCCGGATGCCAACCTGATCAACCTGTACGCGCCGGGCGCGCGCCTGTCACTGCACCAGGACCGCGATGAAGCGGACTACGACGCGCCGATCGTGTCGGTGTCGCTCGGGTTGCCAGCGGTGTTCCTGTTCGGCGGAACGCAGCGCCAACAGCCGGTGAAGCGGCTGCGGCTGGCGCATGGCGATGTCGTCGTGTGGGGCGGGGCCACGCGGCTGGCGTTCCACGGGGTGATGCCGCTGGTGGATGGCGAGCATCCCGCCACCGGGCGCTCGCGGATCAACCTGACGTTCAGGCGGGCAGCGCGTTGAACGATGCACGTTTTGAAGGTCAACCCGATTGACTACTGTGAGTAGTGCGAATACTCCGCCATTTGCGTCAATATGTCTTGAGCTTCGTTGTACGAGTTCGTGTCAGCGTGATTCTTGCCCATCAGATCGACGGTTTTGTTGATTCCGATGAATACTGGGCCAAATTGGCTTGGGACGTGGAAATTTTCTTTGTAAAACAAAGTCAATAATTTCTCTCGCCTGGCGGTTCCCATGCCTGACTTGAACTTCACGACCAATTGATAACACTCATTTCTCGGGCTTGGTAAAATACACACCAACCCTTCATTGAGAGCGGCTTCGCAGTCGGGGCCAAGATTGGATGCAACCGTGTGGCTTGTGGCGATCGAGATGTCGCGGTTTGTCATGACCGACTTGAGCAACTCCTGAGCTGCGGCACGGCTGTGGTTATTCTCCGGATCGAATCCCAGCAGCCTGACAGAATCATTGGTCTCAAAATACGCGGTCTTTTCGCCATTGAAAGCAATCTGATAATCGCCGTCACGTTCATGAACAATGATGTTGATCTTCTTTGCTTTTGAAGAAATTCCTTCAATATGCTCCCGGAAAACATCATTGGAGTGGACGTTGCACTTAACCACATTTATCCAGTTTTGCTTGTTGGCCACCGTCGGTGTAATGCCGAGTTCTTCTAGCATCTTCGACGAATTTATTTTAATTTTATCTACATGGTCGTGCAAAGGAATGGAAGCCGTAGGTTCTATTGCTGTCGTCTGAGTTGATGGCTTCTTACTTGATTGAATCGGGTACATGGGGTAATGCGCTGAAGCGTGTAGTGGCAAATGACCCTCATGAGTCACCAGCGCGCCTGCCAGGTTCCAAGCAGGAACGACCCGTCAAGTTGTCGCGACCGCAATCACCGTGGCGTGATGGTCCGCGAGCGATTGCACATGCAAGGCGCAGTGCACGGCTTCATGCGTCACCGTCAGGCAGCGCCGCTCGGGTGCGAGCCCGGCATCCACCGCCTCCGGCGGAATCGACAAGCCGCTGCCGATCGCCTTCAGGCAGGCTTCCTTGCGCGTCCAGCCGCGCATGAAGGCGAGGTCGCGTTGATCCGTCGGCGTGGCCAGCAACTCGTGCTGCTCGGCCGCGGTGAAGTTGCGCTCGGCCAGCGCGATCGCGTCGCGCATCGGGCGCAGCACCTCGACATCGACGCCGATCTCGGTGCCCGCCGGCGCGTCCGGTGCCACCGCGATCACTGCCACGTCGTCACTGTGGCTCATGTTGAAGACGCAGGCGGCCGGCGCTTGCAGGAAGGGTTTGCCGAACGGGCCCGTGCCGAACACCAGCGCGGCAGCCGGCAGCCCGGTCTGCTGCGCAAGGATCGCCCGCAGCGCGACGTGCGAAGCCAGGTGCCGGCGCCGCAGCCCCTCGAACGCGAAGCGTGCGCCGCGCGCGATCTCGTCGGCCGACAGCGTCGCGAGTGCCGCAGCATCGGGCATCTCGTCCAGCCGCAGCCACCACACGCGCAGGCCGAGCGGTGCGGGCAACTCGATGAAGGGCAGCGGGCTCAGAACGCCTCGTCCGGCCGCAGGTAGCGCCACTGCCCGGTCGGCAGGTCGCCCAGCATCACGCGGCCGACGCGCACCCGCTTCAGGCCCAGCACCTCCAGCCCGACCGCTTCGCACATGCGGCGGATCTGGCGCTTCTTGCCTTCGCGCAGCACGAAGCGCAGCTGGTCGTCGTTGACCCATTCGACCTGGGCCTCGCGCAGCGGCTCGCCGTCGAGCTCGAGGCCGTGCTTCAGCAGCTCGAGCTCGCTGTCGGGCAGCGGCGTGCCGTCCGGGCGCTGCACGCGCACCAGGTACTCCTTCTCGATCTCGCTGTTCTCGCCGATCAGCTGCTTGGCAACGCGGCCGTCCTGCGTCAGCACCAGCAGGCCGACGGAGTCGATGTCGAGCCGCCCGGCCGGCGCGAGGCCGCGCAGGTGGGTGTGCAGGAAGCGGGTGCCGGAGTTGTCGTCGTGCCACTGGTTCTCGGGCTTCACCAGCACATAGGCGGGCTCGTAGCCGTCTTCGGCCTGGCCGCTGACGTAGCCGACCGGCTTGTTGATCAGCACCGTGACGCGCTGCGCCTGCTGGTGGCGCGCCTGCGCATCGACGGTGATGCGCTGGCCGGGCATCACGCGCGAGCCGAGTTCCTTGACGACCGAGCCGTCGACGCGCACCCAGCCCTTCGGGATCCATTCGTCGGCCTCGCGGCGCGACGCGATGCCCAGCTCGCTCATGCGCTTGGACAGGCGCAGGCTGCCAGGTTGCTCGGCGTGGTAGACCGGCTCGTCGTCGTCGCGTTCGAAGCGTTCACCGCGGCGCTGCGGGGCCGGGCGGTTGTGGCCGAACGCGGTGTTGCGCGCGGCGGGGGTGTCGCGCGGACCGGTGTTGCGGGCGCCGCGGTCGGCGGGACCCGCATCGCGCTGGCCGCTGTGGCGAGGGGTCGGGTTG
>NZ_JBFULV010000067.1:0-36867 GCF_054049715.1 Rhizobacter sp. P5_C2
CTCCCAGCGCGAGCTCGATCACACCGCCTGGGATCTCAACACCCGTCCTCGCAAATCTCTTGGCTGGCGCACTCCCTCTGAGGTCTTCTTCGAGTCAGCCTTCAACGCCAGCCACTCAAATCAACCCGCTGTTGCACTTGGGCTTTGAAACCGCCGTTACTTTCATTTGAGCCAGCAAATGAAAGTGACTCGCCCGCCGGGGCGAGACCCGGCACTGCCACGCAGTGAGCGAAAGCCCCCGCGGGCGGGCGGCTCGGACGATCAGAACGTTTCCCAATCGTCGGCACCTGCCGTCGCGGCGGCCAGCGCCGGACGCGGGGCCGGGGCCGGCTCGACCGCAGGCCTGGCAGCCACCGGCGCCGGGGCCTTCGCGACCGGCTTCGGCGCCGCCGGCCGCGCCGCCGCGACCACCGGCTTCGCCGCCTGGAAGACCGGCCCAGCTGCCGGCCCAGCGACACCCCCCGTCGACAGCTTGAACACCGCCACGTTCGCCAGCAACTGCGCCGCCTGCCCCTTCAGGCTCTCGGCCGCGGCCGCGCTTTCCTCGACCAGCGCCGCATTCTGCTGCGTCGCCCGGTCCATCTGCGTGACCGCCTCGCCGACCTGGCTGACGCCGGCCGACTGCTCGACGCTCGCCGACGTGATCTCGCCCATGATGTCCGTCACGCGGCGGATCGACGCCACCACCTCGGCCATCGTCGTGCCGGCTTCGTCGACCAGCGCCGTGCCCTGCTCGACCCGCTCGACACTGGTCGAGATCAGCGTCTTGATCTCCTTGGCAGCATCGGCGCTGCGCTGCGCCAGGCTGCGCACCTCGGCGGCCACCACCGCGAAGCCACGGCCCTGCTCGCCGGCACGCGCCGCTTCCACCGCGGCATTCAGCGCCAGGATGTTGGTCTGGAACGCGATGCCGTCGATCACGCCGATGATGTCGGAGATGCGGCGCGACGAGTCGTTGATGCCCTTCATCGTGTCGACGACACGGTTGACCACCTCGCCGCCGGACACCGCGACGCTCGACGCACTCATCGCCAGCTGGTTGGCCTGGCGGGCGTTGTCGGCGTTCTGCTTGACGGTGCTCGACAGCTGCTCCATCGACGCGGCCGTCTCCTCGAGCGCGCTCGCCTGCTGTTCGGTGCGGCTGCTCAGGTCGTTGTTGCCTTGCGCGATCTGCGCGCTGGCCGTGGCCACGCCATCGGCGTTCTGGCGCACGCCACCGACGATGCCGCGCAGCTTGTCCTGCATGTCGCCGAGCGCCTTCAGCAGCTGGCCCATCTCGTCGCTGCCGGTCGCCCGGATCGGCTGGCTCAGGTCGCCGTCGGCGATGCGGTTCGCATCGGCCACCGCCTGCGCCGCGGCGCGGGCCAGGCCGCCCGACAGCAACCAGGCGATCGCGAGGCCGAGTGCGGTCATCACGACCAGCCCGGCGATCAACATCGTGCGCGAGGATTCATAGGTCTTCTGGCCGTCGGCGGCCGCCGCCGTGCTGCCGGCGGTGTTCAGATCGATCAGCTTGCCGAGTTGCGCGCGGGCGTCGGTGTACGACTGGGCGGCCGGGCCGTTCAGCAGCTTCTTGACGCCGGCGGTGTCCATCTCCTTGGCCATGCGCAGCATCTCGAGGCTGCTGGCCTGATAGCTCTTCCACAGCTGCGCGAACTGCTCGTACGCGGCCTTCTCTTCCGGAGAGCTGATCATCGCCTGGTAGGCGGCGCGGTGGGTCTCGAAGGTGCCTTCCACCTTCTTCATCGAGGCCTCGATCGGCTCCACGTCGAGCGAGGTGTCGATCAGCGCGAGGCGCATGCGCACCACGCGGTACGACGTGAGATCGAGGTTCAGTTCACCGAGCGCACGCACGCTGGGCAGCCAGTTGCTGGCGATTTCGGTGGCGTTCGCGTTGACGTGGCCGAGGCGACCGATCGCCAGCAGGCTTTGCAGCAGCGCGATCGCGAGGACGAGGCCGAAGCCGCCGATCAGCTTGGTGCGGATGCTGAGGTTGTTCAGGTTCATGGCGTGTGGAGGCTCAAAAGGTTTCCCAGTCGTCGCTCGGGGCGGCGCTGGCCGCCGGCTTGCTGGCGGCCGGTGCGGGTTTGGGTTCGGCGCGCGGGGCGGGCGCGGCTGCGATGACGGGGCTCGGTGCGGAGCGGGCCGGCGCGGCGGTCTTCGCGGCGACGGGCTTGAAGGCCACGGGCTTGTGAGCTGGTGCAGCCGGTTTCGCGGCCGGTTTCACGACCGACGCGGTCATTGCGGCAGCGGGCTGCAGCATCAGGCTCTCGCCCGCTTCCAGCCGGAAGGTCGCGACCACCGAGGCCAGGCGCTTCGCCTGGTCGCGCAGGCTCTCGGCCGCGGCCGCCGATTCCTCGACCAGCGCGGCGTTCTGCTGCGTCATCTGGTCGAGCTGGGTCACGGATTGATTGACCTGGCTGATGCCGTCGCTCTGCTCGGACGACGCGGCGGTGATCTCGCCGATGATGTCGCTGACGCGCTGCACCGAGCCGACGATCTCGCTCATCGTCTTGCCGGCATCGGCCACCAGGCGCGAACCGGCTTCGACGCGGTCGACGCTGGCGCCGATCAGGCCCTTGATCTCCTTGGCGGCCTGCGCGCTGCGCTGCGCCAGGCTGCGCACTTCGCTCGCGACGACCGCGAAGCCGCGGCCCTGCTCGCCGGCACGCGCGGCTTCGACGGCGGCGTTCAGCGCCAGGATGTTGGTCTGGAACGCGATGCCATCGATCACGCCGATGATGTCGCTGATCTTCTTCGAGCTGGCATTGATCTCGTTCATCGTCGTGACGACCTGCGAGACCACCGAACCGCCGCGCGCCGCGACTTCAGCAGCCGACGAGGCCAGCTGGTTCGCCTGGCGGGCCGAATCGGCGCTCTGCTTGACGGTGCCCGTCAACTGCTCCATCGACGAGGCGGCTTGCTGCAGGTTCGACGCCGTCTGCTCGGTGCGGGCGCTCAGGTCCTGGTTGCCGGTCGCGATCTCGCCCGATGCGGTCGAGATGCTGTCGGTGCTCTGGCGCACCTGGCTCACCGTCGTGCGCAGCGAGCGCACCATCGTCGACAGCGAGTCGAGCAGGCTGCCCGGCACCGACTGGCTCAGGTCGACCGCCAGGTTGCCGCGCGCGACCTCGCCCATCACCGCCATCGCCTCGCTCGGCTCGCCGCCGATCTGGCGCAGCACGCTGCGGGCGATCACGACCCCGAGCGCGCCGATGCCGGCCAGGATCAGCAGCGTGACCAGCAGGCCCTGCACCGCGGCGTCGCGCACGTGGGCGTCGACGTCGTCCATGTACAGGCCCGAGCCGACCAGCCAGCCCCAGTTCTTCAGCTGCATCACGTACATCAGCTTGGGCACCGACTCGGTCTGGCCGGGGCGCGGGAAGTCGGTCATCAGGTAGGCGCGGCCGTCCTTGCTGGCGCGCAGCACGTCGATCTCGCCCTGGATGATGTCCAGGCCCTTGCTGTCCTTGACCTTGCCGATCATCGGCTGGCCGTCCCACTCGGGCTTCAGCGGGTGCATCACCGCGGCACCGTCCATCGAGAAGATGTAGAGGTAGTCCTTCGCCTCGGCACCGTAGCGGGCCACGCGGATCGCGTCCCGGGCCGCCTTCTGCGCGTCTTCCTTGCTCATCGTGCCGGCCGTGGCCTTGGCCTCGAAGCCGGCGGCGATGTTGTAGGCCGCCTCGACCGCCGTCACCAACTGGCCCTTGCGCCCTTCGACGATCTGGCTGCGCATGCGCAGGCTCGACGCGACGGTCAGCAGGATCAGCGCGAGGATCGACGCGCCGACCAGCAGGCCGATCTTGCGTTTGAAGGACAGGTTGAGCATGGGGAACCTCGGGTGGAGCAGGACAGGTTCAGGGGCGGGAACAGGGGCAGGAACAGGAAAGGGCAGGCGCTCAGTGCGCGACGAGCCGGAAGCTGCCGACCGCCTGCGCCAGGCGCGCTGCCTGGTCCTTCAGGCTTTCGGCCGCGGCGGCGCTTTCTTCAACCAGCGCCGAGTTCTGCTGCGTCATCTGGTCGAGCTGGGTCACCGCGGTGTTGATCTGGCCGATGCCGTCGCTCTGTTCGGACGAGGCAGCGGTGATCTCGCCGATGATGTCGCTGACGCGCTGCACCGAGCCGACGATCTCGCTCATCGTCTTGCCGGCATCGGCCACCAGGCGCGAGCCGGCTTCGACGCGGTCGACGCTGGCGCCGATCAGCGCCTTGATTTCCTTGGCCGCATCGGCGCTGCGCTGCGCGAGGCTGCGCACTTCGCTGGCGACGACCGCAAAGCCGCGACCCTGCTCGCCGGCACGCGCGGCTTCGACGGCGGCGTTCAACGCGAGGATGTTGGTCTGGAACGCGATGCCGTCGATCACGCCGATGATGTCGCTGATCTTCTTCGACGACGCATTGATCTCGTCCATCGTCGTGACGACCTGCGAGACCACCGAGCCGCCGCGCGCGGCGACCTCAGCGGCCGACGACGCGAGCTGATTGGCCTGGCGCGCCGAATCGGCGCTCTGCTTGACGGTACCCGTCAGCTGCTCCATCGACGACGCGGTCTGCTGCAGGCTGGACGCGGCCTGCTCGGTGCGCGCACTCAGGTCCTGGTTGCCGCTGGCGATCTCGGTGCTGGCAGTGCGGATGCTGTCGCTGGCGGTGTGCACCTGCTGCACGACGCGGCCGAGCGCGGCCGTCATCGTCTGCAGCGCGCGCATCAGGTCGCCCATCTCGTCGCCGCGGGTCACGGCGGCGCGCGGGCTCAGGTCGCCACCGGCGATCGAGTCGGCCAGCGCGATCGCCTCGCCGAGCGGGCGGCGGATCGAGCCGACCAGCGCGAAAGTGCCGAACAGCGCGCCGAGGATGATCAGCCCGACCACGCCGGCCGCCACCGTCACCGTCTTGCGGCGCTCGGCCGACAGCCGTTCGCGCGTGGCCTGGGCCGACTGCTCCTGCAGCGTGACGAAGCCGCGCAGCGATTGCATGTAGGTGTCGACGGCCTGCGCGAAGCCGCCCATCGCCAGCGCGCGGGCGCCGTCGGGGTCGCCGCCTTCCTTCTTCTTCGTGATCTCGGCCGAGGTGTCGAGCACGACCTTGCGGTCGACGGCGATCTTCGCCATCTGCTGCGTCTCGGCGTCGGTCTGCGGCAGCTCCTTCAGCTGCTTCTGCAGCTCGGTGATCTGCGCGATGGCCTTCTCGTTGATCTCCTTGAACGCGACGCGCACCGAAGGATCGCTGCTGATCGCGCCGGCCTGGGCGCGCGACACCGCGGCCTCGGTCAGGCCGGCCCAGCGGGCGGCCGTGCGGATCTTGGTTTCCGACAGCGCCAGCGCCTCGTCGGAGACAGCCTGCACCTGCGCCGAGCGCCACGCGGCGAAGGCGATCAGCGCCAGCAGCGCGACGATGAAGGTGCCGACGGCGAACCAGATGCGGGTGCCGATGCGGAGGTCTTGAATTCGCATGATGTTGCGTCCGGTAGAGAGGGTGAGCGGCTCAGTGCCGTGCTTCGAGGCGGAACGCGCCGACGGCCTGCGACAGGCGCTGCGCCTGGTCCTTCAGGCTCTCGGCCGCGGCGGCGCTCTCTTCGACGAGCGCCGAGTTCTGCTGCGTCATCTGGTCGAGCTGGGTGACGGCGGCGTTGACGCTGCCGATGCCATCGCTCTGCTCGGACGATGCGGCGGTGATCTCGCCGATGATGTGGCTGACGCGCTGCACCGAGCCGACGATCTCCTGCATCGTCTTGCCGGCGTCCGCCACCAGGCGCGAACCGGCTTCGACGCGGTCGACGCTGGCGCCGATCAGGCCCTTGATTTCCTTGGCGGCCTGCGCGCTGCGTTGCGCGAGGCTGCGCACTTCGCTCGCGACGACCGCGAACCCGCGGCCCTGCTCGCCGGCACGCGCGGCTTCCACCGCGGCGTTCAGCGCGAGGATGTTGGTCTGGAACGCGATGCCATCGATCACGCCGATGATGTCGCTGATCTTCTTCGAGCTGGCGTTGATCTCGTTCATCGTCGAGACGACCTGGGCAACGACCGTGCCGCCGCGGGCGGCGACCTCGGCGGCCGACGAAGCCATCTGGTTGGCCTGGCGGGCCGAGTCGACGCTCTGCTTGACGGTGCCGGTGAGCTGCTCCATCGACGAGGCCGCCTGCTGCAGGTTCGACGCGGTCTGCTCGGTGCGCACGCTCAAATCCTGGTTGCCGGTCGCGATCTCGGCGCTCGCGGTGGTGATGCTGTCGGTGCTGCTGCGCACCTCGCCGACCAGCCGGCGCAGCGAGGCCTGCATGTCGGCCAGCGCGCGGGCCAGTTCGCCGGCCTCTCCGCCTTCTCGGCCTGCCTGGATCGACAGCGTCTGCGACAGGTCGCCCGCGGCGATCGCTCGGGCATGGCGCACGGCCTCGCCGATCGGCGCGGCGATCGAGCGCGTCAGCCACCAGCCGAAGCCGCCGGCGACGCCGACGCACACCAGCACCAGCACGCCGACGACGGTCGCCGCGAGGCTGGTACCCGTCTCGGCATGTTCCTCGGCGGCCGCGGCACGGGCCGTGGCCAAGGCCGCGAGTTCATCGACGGCAACCTGGTAGGCCTTGCGGGTCTTGTCGAAATCGCCGGCCAGCAGCGCTTCGAGCGCGACGAAGTCGCCGTTGTTCTTCAGCGCATCGAGCTGCGGATCGAACGCGAGTGCGGCCTTGCGCGCCTGCACCGCCTTGTCGAGCAGCGCCTTCATCTCGGGGTCGGACACCAGCGCCTCGATCTTCTTGATCGTCTCGCCGTTGACCACCGCGGTGAGTTTCGACTGCTTGGTCAGCTCGTCGGAGAACTCGCCGGTGCCCAGGCGCGCGTTGGTCGTCACGCGCAGCGTGTTCAGCGCCGCCTGCGCATTCCAGTCGCGCGCCAGCTGCGTCATCTGCCACTCGGTGGCCGACAGGCGCTTGAGCGTCGACGTGGTCTGCTTCAGCTTGATCGCGCTGTAGCCGGTGGCCAGCACCATCAGCAGCACCAGCAGGCTGAAG
This sequence comes from Rhizobacter sp. P5_C2, assembly GCF_054049715.1. Taxonomy (NCBI): domain Bacteria; kingdom Pseudomonadati; phylum Pseudomonadota; class Betaproteobacteria; order Burkholderiales; family Sphaerotilaceae; genus Rhizobacter; species Rhizobacter sp. P5_C2. The sequence continues at coordinate 7,004 of NZ_JBFULV010000067.1, forward strand.
ACCAGCCCGAGCCGGGTGCCGATGCGGGCGTTGCGAAAACTGAACTGCATGCAGCGCTCCTGGGATGAGGGGGGACTACGGCGCTGGCGCGCGTTCTTCAGGTGCGTCGCGTCAAGCCGTCAGGCGGAACACCGACACCACGCCCGACAGCCGCAGCGCCTGCTCCTTCAGCGACTCGGCGGCGGCGGCCGATTCCTCGACCAGCGCGGCGTTCTGCTGCGTCATCTGGTCGAGCTGGGTCACCGCGGTGTTGACCTGGCCGATGCCGTCGCTCTGCTCCGACGCCGCCGAGGTGATCTCGCCGATGATGTCGCTGACGCGTTGCACCGAGCCGACGATCTCGGTCATCGACCGGCCGGCGTCCGCCACCAGGCGTGAGCCGGAATCCACCTTGTCGACCGACGCGTCGATCAGGCTCTTGATCTCCTTGGCGGCCTGCGCGCTGCGCTGGGCCAGGCTGCGCACTTCGCTGGCGACGACCGCGAAGCCGCGGCCCTGTTCGCCGGCGCGTGCTGCTTCCACCGCCGCGTTCAGCGCCAGGATGTTGGTCTGGAACGCGATGCCGTCGATCACGCCGATGATGTCGGCGATCTTCTTCGAGCTGGCGTGGATGTCGTTCATCGTCGAGACGACCTGCGACACCACCTCGCCGCCCTTGCCGGCAGCGCCTTGCGCCGACGAGGCCAGCTGGTTGGCGGTGCGTGCCGAATCGGCGGTCTGCTTGACGGTGCCGGTCAGGTGGCCCATCGACGATGCGGTCTGCTGCAGGTTCGACGCGGTCTGTTCGGTGCGCTGGCTCAGGTCCTGGTTGCCGGTGGCGACTTCGCCGCTCGCGACCTGGATGCTGTCGGCCGATTGCCGCACCTGCGTGACCATGTCGTGCAGGCTGGCGTTCATCTTGCCGAGCGAGCGCATCAGGCCGGCGATCTCGTCGCTGCCCTCGGCCGTGACCCGGCGCGATAGGTCGCCGCCGGCCACCGCGTCGGCGAGTGCCGCCGCCTGGGCCACCGGCACGGTGATCGAGCGCGTCAGCAGCCAGGCGAACACGGCGCCCAGCACCAGCGCCAGGCTGCCGGTCACGCCGATCAGCAGGCGGCCGCGCAGCGCGTCGGCATCGATCTGCTTCGCCATGTCGTCGATCGACTTCTTCTGGTAGTCGACATAGGCCTGCATCACCGCCACGTAGACCGGCGCGACGACCTGGAAACCGGTGTCGTAGATGCGGGTGGCTTCTTCGGTGTTGCCGGCGCGCTTGGCCGCCATCATCCCGTCGCGTGCCACCAGGTAGGTCTTGCGCGTTTCGCCGATGCGGTCGAGCAGCACCTGCTCGGCGGGCGTGGTCGGGAAGGCCTTCAGCGCCTGGACGATCTCGTTGCCGCGCACCGTCGAGGCCTTGGCCTCGTCGGAGAACAGCGCTTCGAGCGTGGCATCCGGGCTCTTGGCGATCGCCTTGCCGCGGGTCACGCCGATCGACACGTTGCGTGCCCATTCGGCGGCCAGGCGTTCCTTGGCGAGCGGCTCGGCCATCATCTGCTGGGTGGCCTGGGCGATGCTGCTCAGGCGCCAGACGCCGACGATCATGATCAGGCACAGGAGCGCCAGGGTGACGGCAAAGCCGCCGCCCAGGCGGACTCCGACGCGGACGTCATTCAACTTCATGGCCGTGCTCCGGTTGTTCTGGAAAATGGCCCGCTTGCGCGGGCCGCTGTCTCTGTGGAGGAACTCAGTGGCGCGAGCGGCGCACCAGGCTGCCCACGTCCAGGATCAACGCGACCCGGCCGTCACCCATGATGGTGGCGCCCGACACGTCGTTGACCTTGCGGTAGTTGGCCTCGAGGTTCTTCACGACGACCTGCTGCTGTCCGAGCAGCTCGTCGACCAGCAGCGCGACGCGGCCGCCTTCGGCCTCGACCACCACCATGATCCCGCTGACGTGCTCGAAGTCGAAGCGCGGCACGTTGAAGACGCGCTCCATCTCCAGCACCGGCATGTACTCGTCGCGCACCTCGACCACGCGGCCCGAGCCGCCGATCGTCTTCACCATGTCGGGCTGCACCTGGAACGATTCGATCACCGACGACAGCGGGAGGATGTAGACCTCTTCGCCGACGCCCACCGACATGCCGTCCATGATGGCCAGCGTCAGCGGCAGGCGCACCGAGACGCGCATGCCGTAGCCTTCGGCCGAATCGATCTCGACGGTGCCGCCGAGCGCGGTGATGTTCTTCTTGACCACGTCCATGCCGACGCCGCGGCCGGACACGTCCGTCACCACGTCGGCGGTCGAGAAGCCGGGCGCGAAGATCAGGCCCCACACCTCTTGGTCCGTCATCGAGTCGGGTGCCGGGATGCCGCGCTCGCGGGCCTTCTTCAGCAGCTTCTCGCGCGACAGGCCGCGGCCGTCGTCGCGCACTTCGATGACGATCGAGCCACCTTGGTGGGACGCGCTCAGCGTGATGGTGCCGGTCTCGGGCTTGCCCTTGGCGACGCGCTCGGCCGGGGTCTCGATGCCGTGGTCGCAGCTGTTGCGCACCAGGTGGGTCAGTGGGTCGGTGATCTTCTCGACCAGGCCCTTGTCCAGTTCGGTGGCTTCGCCGAGCGTCACGAAGTCGACCTTCTTGCCGAGCTTGGCGGCCAGGTCGCGCAGCATGCGCGGGAAGCGGCTGAACACCATCGACATCGGGATCATGCGGATCGACATCACCGATTCCTGCAGATCGCGGGTGTTGCGGTCCAGGTCGGCGAGGCCGGCGGCGAGTTGCTGGTACAGCGCCGGGTCCAGGCCCTGGCTGTTCTGGGCCAGCATGGCCTGGGTGATCACGAGTTCGCCGACCAGGTTGATCAGCTGGTCGACCTTCTCGACCGACACGCGCAGCGTCGAGGCCTCGACCGCGGCGGCCGGGGCCTTCTCGGCCTTGGCCACCGGCTTCGCGGCGGGCTTGGCGGATTCGACCGAGGTGCCGGCGTCAGCGGCCGGCGCGGCATCGGCGGCCGGCGCCGCGGCGCTGTTCGGAGCGCCCGGGGCGTCGTCGAAGAAGCCGTAGCCGAGCTCGGCCTCGCTCGGCGCGACGGCGGCCGGGGCCCCCGGTGCGCCGTCGTGGAAGCCGTAGCCCGGGCCGAGCGGCAGCAGCGAGACCTGCTCGCGCGCCACGTGGAAGGTGAACAGGTCCAGCAGGTCGCTGTCGCTGCTGGTGGTGCAGATCTTGAAACGGCGCATGCCGTCGGCCGACATGCCGTTGTCCAGCGGCTCGATGGTGCCGAGGTCGGTGATTTCCTTGAACAGCTCGACCAGGTTGTCGGCGTCCGTCAGGTTCTTCAGCGGACCGACGCGCAGCTCGAGCACGCGGGCATGGCCGGCCGCCGACGGCGCGGGCATCGCCGACGACGCGGCCTTGGGCTTGTCGGCCGGGGCGGCAGGGGCGGTCACGGCGGCCGGGGGCGCCTCGCCGGCCACCATCGCGCGGATGTTGAACAGCAGTTCGGTCGTGTCGAGCTCGGCGCCGCCGTTGCCCTGGTGGCGTGCCAGCTGGGCGCGCAGTGCGTCGCCCGATTGCAGCAGCACGTCGACCATCGGCGCGGTCGGGACCAGTTCGTGGCGGCGCAGCTTGTCCAGCAGCGTCTCCATCTGGTGCGTCAGCTCGGCGACGTCGGAGAAGCCGAAGGTCGCGGCGCCGCCCTTGATCGAGTGGGCGCAACGGAAGATCGCGTTGAGCTCCTCGTCGTCGGCCGACTCGATGTCGAGGTCGAGCAGCAGCTTCTCCATGCGGTCGAGGTTCTCGCCCGCCTCTTCGAAGAAGACTTGATAGAACTGGCTCAGGTCAATGCCGGCGCTCAGCTGAGAGCCTTCGGAGGTCATCTCGCCCATGGCGTGCTCCTGGATGGATGTCGTTATGTTGTCGGTGGCGAAGAAGGCGGGCGTGGGCGCGGGGCGCTCAGCGCACGACCTTCTTGATGACTTCGATCAGCTTGGCCGGATCGAACGGCTTGACCAGCCAGCCGGTGGCGCCGGCGCTGCGGCCTGCCTGCTTCATCTGGTCGCTCGACTCGGTGGTCAGGATCAGGATCGGCGTGCTCTTGAACTTCGGGTTGTCGCGCAGCTTCTTCGTCAGGCTGATGCCGTCCATGCGGGGCATGTTCTGGTCGGTCAGCACGAGGTCGAAGTCGCGACCACTCGTCTTCTCGTAGGCGTCCTGGCCGTCCACGGCCTCGACGACGTTGTAGCCGGCGCTCTTCAGTGTGAAGGACACCATCTGGCGCATGGAGGCGGAATCGTCGACGGCGAGGATGGAATGCATGGGTTTCTCCGGATTTCTCGAAAACTGTTTCGGTAGGTGGACTGAAGTCTTGAGGGCGGCCTAGAACAACTCGATGGAACCGACGTCCATTTCGGCCTGGGTCACCGGGTTGGGTCGCAACGGGGCTTCCTCGACCACGGTCTCACCGTCTTCGTCATCCGCGAAGGCCTCGCGGGCCAGCCGGTCGACGCAATTGCGCAACCGGCGGTTGGTGTGGTGGATCAGCTGCGACGCCATGTCCTGGAACTGCAGCGCGGTGACCGCACCGCCCAGGTCCTGCATGACACCGCTGAACACCTGGTCGCTTTCGTCGCCCGAGTGGGGACGCTCGCGCAGCGTGCGGATCTGCTCCGAGGCGCCGTAGAAGCGTTGCATCAGCGTGTCGCACGCGTCGGCCAGCAGGGTCTGAAGGCGTTCCAAATCGTTGGTGGCCGACATCAGGTGGTCCTGCAGGTCGGCGGCGGCCAGCAGTGCCATGCCCGCGGGGGCGGGTGGCATGCCGGCATCGTTGGCGTCGTTCATCTGCATCCGAATCTCCGCTCGAAGGTGAGGGATGGGGGGCGCTGCGCAGGGGAGCTCCAGCGCAGAGCGTGATATCTGTCAGGCATTTTCGGCAGGGGGCGGGAAAGCATTAGCTCAATCACCGGTGAAAAGTGCCGCCAATTCGAATGGCTCCCGCGAACGTGCGAAGTTGGCACCTGCGAACCCGTTGCTTGGCATACTGCGGGCCATGTCACCGCCTCTTGCCGAGCAGCGCCTGCGCCTCCTGCACCTGGAGGATTCCGAGCTCGACCATCACCTGACGCTGGCCCACCTGCGCCGCGGCGGGCTCGATGTCGACGCGATACGGGTCGATTCCGAGGTCGAGTTCCTGCAGGCGCTGGAGCCTTCGCAGGAGTGGGACATCATCGTGTCCGACTACAACCTGCCGGGCTTTTCGGGCCTGGTGGCGCTCGACCTGCTGAAGGCGAGCGGGCGCAGCATCCCGTTCATCCTGGTGTCGGGCGAGATCGGCGAAGACACCGCGGTCGAGGCGATGCGCAACGGCGCCAGCGACTACCTGCTGAAGAACAACCTGGCGCGGCTGGTGCCGGCGCTGCTGCATTCGGTCGAGGCGCACGAGCTGCTGCTGGCGCGCCAGCGCGCCGACCGCGAGCTGGGCGAGCAGAAGCAGCGCGTGCACGAGCTGGCGCAGCATCTGCAAACCAGCGTCGAATCGGAGCGGGCGGCGATCGCGCGCGAGATCCACGACGACGTCGGCGGCTCGTTGACGGCGCTCAAGTTCGACCTGGCCTGGATTGCGCGGCATTCCGATTCGCCGGAGGTGCTGGCGCGGGTCAATTCGGCGCTCGAGACGGTGAGCCACGCGATCGAGGCGAGCCAGCGGGTGATGCACAACCTGCGGCCGGCGATCCTGGAGCAGGGCCTGGTGGCGGCGCTGCAATGGATGGCCAGCCGTTTCGAGAAGCGCACCGGCGTGGCCTGCGAGTTCCGCAGCCGCTACGACCACCTGACGCTGCCCGCCGGCGTGCCGCTGGTGGCGTACCGCACGGCGCAGGAGGCGCTGACCAACGTGACCAAGCATGCGCACGCGACCCATGTGCAGATCGACCTGACGCTGGCGGGCGGTGTGCTGTCGCTGGAGATCAGCGACAACGGCCGCGGCCTGAACCAGGAGGACCTGGCGAAGGTGCGCTCGTTCGGCATCCGCGGGCTGCACGAGCGGGCCGGCACGGTGGGTGGCTGGGTGGACCTGAGCAGCGGGCCGGCCGGGACGACGCTGATCCTGTCGGTGCCGCTGGAGATGATGACGGAGGACCTGGACTTCGAGCTCGCCGAGGAACCGTCGGCGCCATATGACCCGACGGTGTGGGGGAACATCTGATGATCAAAGTGATTCTGTGCGACGACCATGCGCTGATCCGGCGCGGCATCCGCGACACCTTGTCGGACGCCCCGGACATCGAGGTGATCGGCGAGGCGGGCGACTACACCGAGCTGCGTTCGTTGTTGCGCACGACGGGGGGTTGCGACGTGCTGGTGCTCGACATCAACCTGCCGGGCCGCAGCGGCCTGGACGTGCTGCACGTGCTGAAGGACGAAGGCTCGACGATGCGGGTGCTGGTGGTGTCGATGTACCCCGAGGACCAGTATGCGATCCGGGCGCTGAGGGCCGGGGCGTTCGGCTACGTGAACAAGGGCGGCGACCCGGCGACGATCGTGGCGGCGGTGCGCACGGTGGGGCAGGGGCGCAAGTACGTGACGCCCGAGATCGCGCAGATGCTGGTCGAGAGCCTGACGACGCCGTCCACGGAGGCGGCGCACGAGAAGTTGTCGGACCGCGAATTGCAGACGCTGGTGATGATTGCGTCGGGCAAGCGCTTGTCCGACATTGCCGTGGAGCTGATGCTCAGTCCGAAGACGGTGAGCGTCTATCGGGCGCGGGTGCTGGAGAAGCTGGGGCTTTCCAACAACTCGGAGATGACGGTCTATGCGATCCGCAACGGGCTCGTTGGGAGCGAATGAGGCTTCTGTTCACTGCGTGAGGCTGCAGCCGGGTCTCGCCCCGGCGGGCGAGTCACTTTCATTTGCCTTGCCAAATGAAAGTAACCAAAGCAAAGGCGCTTGAATACAACACCATGCGGTTCGTTCTGCACGCCTCGGACAACACGGCCACGCCGCTGCACCTCGTGCCTTGATTGGGATTGTTGCCCTGCTGTCTCCAGGCGCCTCGCTTCGCATCGTCGCCAATGCGGGCGCTGCGTCAGCTTGCGATGCGCAGCGAGCTGGGTGGAGAAGAAAGCTCAGCAATCCCAATCAGGGTGGATTGGCAGCGGCCTGGCCGTGTTGTCCGAGGCGTGCAGAACGAACCGTATGGTGTTCGGGTTGAGGCGCCTTTGCTTTGGTTACTTTCATTTGGCAAGGCAAATGAAAGTGACTCGCCCGCCGGGGCGAGACCCGGCAATGCCACGCAGTGAAGATCAGAACCCGAGGCTCGCCAGAAGGTCGTCCACTTCGCCCTGATTGGCGACCACGTCGGTCCGCCCTTCAGGGTTGACCACCGGTCCATTGAGGATCGACGACTCCACCTTCTGCACCTGCTCCGGCGGCGCAGCCTGCACCAGCAGCTTGACCAGGCTGTCTTCCAGGTCCGTCGCCAGCGCGACCACCTTGGCCACCACCTGGCCCGTCAGGTCATGGAAATCCTGCGCCATCATGATGTCGGTCAGGTGCTTGTCGATGCGCGCGGTCGCGGCTTCGACGTCACTGACGAAATTCATCACCGAGCCCGAGGCCACGGCCTTCACCGGGTCCGCCACGATGGCCGCCGCGATGCGGCGCGTGTCGCCGGCGATCGTCGCGTGCTCCAGCTTGGCCTGGTCGACCGAGTTCAGCACCTTGTTCGCCGCATCGCCGGTCTTCTCGGCGATGTAGTTCAGGCGGCTGCGTGCATCCGGCAGGTTGTCGGCCGCGGTCCGCAGCTTGGGCATCACGCCCAGTTGCATCAGCGTGTCGTGCAGCTGGCGCGTGATCACGCCGAGTTGCTGGAAGACCTCGGGCGATGCTGCGGGGGTCGGGTGGGTCGGGTGGGCCGGGGGGGCCAGGGTGGCCATCGTGTCCATCTTCATGATGCGTCCTTCGGTTGGGGCGTGCAGGCTCAGGCCGCAGTGGCCAGCTTCTGCATGATCTTCTGGACTTTTTCTTCCAGCGTGGCCTTCGTGAAGGGCTTGACGATGTAGCCGGCCGCGCCGTCCTGCGCCGCCCGCACGATGTCTTCCTTGCGCGCCTCGGCCGTCACCATCAGCACCGGCAGGTGCTTCAGGCTCGCGTCGGCCTTCACCGCCGACAGCAGCTCGAAGCCGTTCATGTTCGGCATGTTGATGTCGCTGACGACGAAGTCGAACTTCGTGTTCTTCAGCATGTTCAGCGCCACCGCGCCATCCTCGGCCTCTTCGGCGTTGTTGTAGCCGATTTCCTTCAGCAGACCGCGCACGATGCGGCGCATGGTCGAGAAGTCGTCGACGATCAGGAATTTCAAATCGGTGCTCATGAGAGTCCTCGCTGCGCTTGGGGCGGTGGGTACGGGATGGAGCCTGGAAACGGCTGCTTGCGGCTGTTATCGGGCACTGGCGGTGGAAGTTGAGGGCGGCGTTGCGGCCCCCTCGGCGGCCGGGGCTTCAGGCTCCGGCGCCAACGGCGTGTTCTGGAAGAAGCGGTCCTCCGCCTCGCGGTTCATCACGATGATGCTGATGCGCCGGTTCGACGGGCTCAACGGGTCGCTGCGGTCGAACAGCGCGCTCGATGCGAGCCCCTGCACCCGCAGCATCCGGTCCTCGGGCAAGCCGCCCGTCAGCAGCTCGCGGCGCGATGCATTGGCGCGGTCCGACGACAACTCCCAGTTGCTGTAGCCGCGCTCGCCGCCACCGAACGGCGCGGCATCGGTGTGGCCTTCGAGCGTCAGCCGGTTCGGTACCTCGGCCAGCACGCTGCCGATCTCGTGCAGCAGTTCGCGCATGTAGGGTTTGACGAGGGCGCTGCCGCTGTCGAACATCGGCCGGTTCTGGTCATCGACGATCTGGATGCGCAGGCCGTCCGGCGTCATGTCGAGCCGGATCTGCGACTTCAGCGCGGCCAGCTTCGGGTTGCCGGCCAGCACGTCTTCCACATGCTGCTTCAGCGCCTGCAGGCGTTGGGCCTCGGCCTGGCGCTGCTCGGCCTTGACGGCGGCCAGGTTGATGGTGCTGCGCGATGCGGTGTCGCCGCGCTTGACCTGGCCGCCGCTGCGGGTGAGGTCGGTGCCGCCGCCCTTGATCACGTGCGACGAATCGCCCGAGCCGCTGCCGCCGCTCAGCAACGCCACCTTCAGCGGCGCCTGGAAATAGTCGGCGATGCCCTTCTTGTCGCCCTCGGTGGTCGAGCCGAGCAGCCACATCAGCAGGAAGAACGCCATCATCGCCGTCACGAAGTCGGCATAGGCGATCTTCCACGCACCGCCATGGGCGCCGTGGCCGCCCTTCTTGATGCGCTTGATGATGATCGGCTGCAGCTTCTTCGAATCGCCGGCCATTACAGAGCGTCCTTCACTTCTTGCCCTTCACGTGGCCTTCGAGCTCGGCGAAGGTCGGGCGGTCGGCGGAATACAGCACCTTGCGGCCGAACTCCACCGCCACCTGCGGCGCATAGCCCTGCATGCTCGCGAGCAGCGTGGTCTTGATGCACTGCAGCTCCTTGCCGTTCTCGTCGTTCTTCTGTTCCATCAGCCCGGCCAGCGGCTCCGCGACCGCATAGGCCAGCAGGATGCCGAGGAAGGTGCCGACCAGCGCCGAGCCGATCATGCCGCCGAGGATCGCGGGCGGCTGGCCCACCGAGCCCATCGTGTTGACCACGCCCAGCACCGCGGCGACGATGCCGAAGGCCGGCAGCGCGCCGGCCAGCCGGGCGATCGCCGCGGCGGGCGCATGCGCCTCGTGGTGGTGGGTGTCGATCTCGCTGTCCATCAGGCTCTCGATCTCGTGGGCGTTCAGGTTGCCCGAGACCATCATGCGCAGGTAGTCGGTGATGAACTCGACCACGTGGTGGTCGTTGCCCACGGTCGCGTATTTCTTGAAGAGGGCCGATTCGTGCGGGCGCTCGACGTCGTTCTCGATCGACATCAGGCCTTCCTTGCGCGCCTTCTGCAGGATGTCGTAGAGCAGCGCGAGCAGCTCCATGTAGCGGGCCTTCGAGTACTTCGAGCCCTTCAGCAGCGCCGGCAGGGCGGCCAGTGTGGCCTTCAGCACCTTCGGCTGGTTGTTCACGACGAAGGCGCCGAGCGAGCCGCCCAGGATCGCCATCAGCTCGGTCGGCAGCGCGTGGATGATCACGCCCATGTTCCCGCCGTGCAGGACATAGGCGCCGAAGATGCACCCGAGGGCAACCGCGTAACCGATGAGGACGAACATGTTCCAGGCTGTTCCGTGTTTTTGGGGGGTGCACCTGTCGGCGCGGTCTCGGACCGTTATCGGCCCTCATCCCAGTCACTTGAGTGTGGGCGTGGCGGGGGTTCGGCAATCGCTCGAACAGCGCTGGGAAATTGCTTCTCTCGCTGCGCGAGGGGCTTCTGCACTGCGTGGCATTGCCGGGTCTCGCCCCGGCGGGCGAGTCACTTTCATTGGGGCTCAAATGAAAGTAACCAAAGCAAAGAGCCTGAATGCAACACCATGCGGTTCGTTCTGGCCCGCTGCGGATAACACGGCCACCCCGCTGCACATCGCCCCTTGATTGGGATTGTTGCCCTCCACGCGACTCGCTTCGCATCGTCGTAGCCCGGATGCCAATCCGGGGTCGTCGATCACTTGACAAAGAAAAACGGGCCCCGAAGGACCCGTTGAAAGCACTTTTCAGCGCCAGGAGGAGATCAAGAAAACAAAAGTCGCTAACTCACACTACCCAGGGAACAGAAATCGTTGAGAGGTTATCGACCAACTTGCGGTCGACTTGAGCGCACAAGCCGTTCAATGCATCTGGATGCCGCCAGTGGCCTTGCCCTTGCCGGCACGCGCCGGCGGGTTGCACAGGCCGCACACGTAATGCTTCGAAATCTCGTGCGGGTGGCTGACGAAATGGCCGCCGCACTTCGAGCACTTGGTCATCGTCAACATGCCGTTGTCGACGAACTTGACCAGGCGCCACGCACGGGTCACCGAGAGCAGCGCTTCCAGGCCCTGCGCCTGGGTCTGCTCGGAGTACAGCTGGTAAGCCTTGATGACGACGTCGATCTCGTCCATCACGGCCACCTTGTTCAGGTATTCGTGGATGTTCAGGAACAGAGAGGCATGAATGTTCGGTTGCCAGGTCATGAACCAGTCGGTGGAGAAGGGCAGTTGGCCCTTGCTCGGCGACTTGCCGGAGACTTCCTTGTACAAGCGCAGCAGGCGCTCGTAGGACAGGTCGGTTTCAGACTCCAGCACCTGCAGGCGGGCACCCAGGTTGATCAGCGTGACAGCGCGATCGATCTGCTTGGCTTCGGTCAGGATGCTCTTGGTGCGGGTCATGTCTCTCTCCGGAATCTTGTGGTGTGTGTCGGCTGCGGCGGTCGCGAAACTCAGGCGGCTTCGTGGTGGCGGCCGGCCATCAGGATGCTGGCGTGCAGGCGGCTCGTCGTGTCGTTCGAAGCAGTCTTGCCATGGTTGGTCAGCAGGCCCCAGACCAGGTCGTCGTCCATGCGGAAGCGGCACAGCAGCGTGTTGCTCGCAGCCACCTTCATCATCTGCGCCGGCGTCAGCAGGCCGATCAGCGATGCGCTTTCGTCGCTGATGCCCAGGCGGTACAGGGCTTGCTCGCGGTCGCTGCGGATCAGGCTCTGCGCCAGCATCAGGTACGACAGGTTGGCTTCACGGATTTCGGTCAGGATTTGGTCGGCGTTCATGTCTCGTTCCTCTGTGTGTGTTGCGGTTTGCTTGCTACTTGTCTCAACGTGGAACGGATTGTGAAGAAGCGATCTGGACCCAAACATCAGGTCAGTTCTGTGGCTTGAGTCCAGCTTTTTCCATGCCCCCTGTCAGGCAAATTCCTACACGGCTGCCAGGGAAGCTGACGCCCGAACGCAAGTGCTTGTCACAGAACAAAAAAAAGACCGCCTGGGCGGTCTCTCGAGGACGGGGGAGGGGTCGTTCAGGCCGAAATGGCTGCCAGATCGGCCGCATAGCTCTCGGACAGGTCGTCCGGCAGCGCGAAATCGGCCCGCATCACCCGGGCGGTGGTGCGTTCGCGCAGCGAGGTTTCCACCTTGACCAGCACGACGCGCATGAAGGCGGCGCGCTCCTTCGGGCATTCGCGCAGTGCGTCGTCGAGGTAGTGGAACTGCGCCAGCTGGAAGCGGTGCTCGAACCAGCCGAGGTACCAGAACCAGTCGGTGTAGTAGAGCCACGACTTCTCGTTCAGCGCGCGCAGGTGGGTCGGGTCCTGCCAGGCGGTCGCCGCGTGCTCGTACGGCACCTCGATGATGAACTGGCCACCGGTCTTCAGCAGCGCCAGGCAGTTGCCCATCAGCGTCGGCAGGTCGGGCACGTGCTCGAGCACGTTGTTCGCGAAAATCAGGTCGACGCTGCCGGCGTCCAGCAGCATCTCGCCGCCGTACGACGAGCTCGCGCGGTGCGGCCATTGCACCGGCTGGCCGAGGTCGAGCACCAGGTCGGGCTGGGCGCGGTCGAGGATGTCGATGTTCAGCCAGCCCGGCTTGTAGTCCTTGCCCGAGCCGAGGTTGATGCGAGCCGGCTGCCACGGCGTCTGCGGCCGGCGCTCCTGGTGCACGCGGGCGTAGCCGGCGGCGAAGGCCAGGATGTCGGCATAGGCCTCGATCGGGTCGCTGGCCTCGAAGCGCTGCAGCTGCGCGCGCGCCTCGTCGAAGAACGCCGGCGTGCCGAAGTGCTGGCCGAACACCTGCTCCAGGCTGGCTTCGTCGAACCAGCTGACGCAGTCCTCGAAGGCCTCGTGCGGGCGGGTCTGCGGCCGGCGTTCGGACAGCACCGGCGTGCCCAGCGACAGGCAGTGCGACACGCGTGCCTGCTCGAAGCGGCTGGTCGGGTAGAAGTGCAAGTTGACCACCGCCTTGGCCTGCAGGATCACCTCGTCGCGCTCGGGCCCGTACAGCGGGTGGTCGAACTTCGCGACGCGCCGGCCGCTCGCCTCGATGCGCTGGAGCATCTCGAGCCGGCGCGGGTTCATGCTGCCGATGAACAGCAGGTCGATCGGGCGATCCTCCAGCGGCACGGCCTGCGCCGGCTTCAGGTAGGGCGCGAACAGCAGCGGGAACACCGGCACGTCGTCGGCATGGCTCGTGTAGGCAGCGATGTTGTCGGCGTCGTACTCGATGACCGCCGAGCCGGCGAGCAGCTTCAGGTAGTCGTCGCCGACCGGTGCGCCGTCGCGGCCCAGCTGCTCGAGGTTCACGAACATGCAGGTGTGGCGCTCGCGCAGCGTGGCGTCGAAGCCGAGGTGGGCACCGAACACCAGGTTGACCGCGTCATGGCGCAGCCGGTTCTTCGCGAGGCTCACCTCCGCGCCCATGCGGCGGAACTGGTGGCGGAAGTAGCGCGCCTGGTCGAGGAAGCCGAGCGAATGCACGTAGCCCGCGGGCTGGACGATGCACAGGTGGATGGCGGGCAGGGCATTCATGCGCGGGCTCCTTGCGGATTCTCGGCGGCGAGGACGATGTGGTCAGGCGGCAGCCCCTGCGACCAGCGCTCGGCCGCTGCCCACAGCAGGCGCCCGAAATCGCGGGTCCAGGTCTCGCTGTCGAACAGCGGCGCGGTGTCGCGCGCGGCCACCAGGTGCTGGTGCAAGGCCTGGCGCGCCGGGGCGTCGCCGGCCAGCTCGAAGATACGGGCCTCGTAGTCGGCCACCGTCGCGCAGGCCAGTTGCGGCAGGCCGACGGCATCGAGCAGGCTGGCGGCCACGCGCGATGCGAAGGTCTCGCCGGCATAGGTGACGACCGGCACGCCGGCCCACAGCGCGTCGCTGGCGGTGGTGTGGCCGTTGCAAGGCCAGGTGTCGATGAAGAGATCGGCGAGCGCGAGGCGGCTCAGGTGCTCGCGCAGGCCGATCTTCGGCGCGAACACCAGGCGCTGCGGGTCGATGCCGCGCGCGGCGGCCTCGGCGCGCAGTTGCGCCGGCGAGTGGTCGTTCCATTGCAGCAGCCACAGCACGGCACCGGGCAGGCGGTGCAGCAGGCGGCACCAGACGTCGAACACCTCGGGCGACAGCTTGAACGGCTGGTTGAAGCCGCACAGCACCAGCGCCTCTTCCGGCAGGCCGGCCTGCGCGCGGCTGTACGGGCCGGGCAGCGGGCGCTGGCGGTCGTTCGGCTGGTAGCAGCCGGGCATCAGCGCGAGCTTCTCGCTGAAGTGCCCGGCGTGCGCGAGCGGCGAGACGATCGCATCGCCGACGAAGTAGTCGATGCCGTCGGCCGGCGTCGCCCCGGTCGTGCCGGGGAAACCGAGGAAACTGAGCTGCACCGGCGCGGCGCGGTGGGCGAAGATCGCGAGCCGCCCGTCGCGCGTATGCCCCTTCAGGTCGACCAGCACATCGACCGCGTCGTGCCGCACCTGCTGCGCGACCTCCAGGTCGCTGCGCCGGGCCACATCGACGAAGCGGGCGGCGGCGCGCAGGCGCGCACGCATCGGGCTGCCGTCGTCCGGGCCGTGCGAATAAAGGGTGATGTCGAAGCGGCTGCGGTCGAGTTTCTCGAACACCTCGGCCATCAGGATGGCGGTGGCGTGCTGGTGGAAATCGGCCGATACGAAGCCCACGCGCAGCCGTGCGGGCAGCGGGCGCGGGGCCACGGGGGCGAAGGCCTCGACGCGGCGCGTCTGGAAGCGCCAGCACGAGCGCGCGACGCGGCGCTGGATGACGGGGTCGTCGGTGACCGTGACCTGCGCGAAGACCGATGCCCAGCTGGCCGCGTCATCGGGCAGCGCAGCGGCCAGGCGCTGCAGCGCGGCCACGTCGGCCTGCGCGTTCTGCCAGCGGCACAGCTCGCGCTCGACGAAGGCGAGCAGCCCTTGCGCGGCCAGGTCGCCGCCGCCCAGACCGAGGATCAGTGCGGTGCGAAAGCATTCGGTCGCTTCCTGCTTCATGCCCAGCGCGTTGAACGCCAGGCCGAGTCGGTAGTGCGACAGCGCGTGATCGACATTGCGCGACAGCGCCTCGAACAGCGCGGCGATTGCGGCCTGGTGCTGCCCGGCATTGAACAGGGCTTCGCCGAGGTTCTGGTAGTACTCGGCGCTGCGCGGCGTCTGCTCGGGCTGCTGCTGCAGGCAGTTCGCGGCTTCCTGGTAGCGGTGCTGCGCGCTCAGGCAGTCGGCCGCGATCATGCGGGCCAGCGCATCGTCGGGCTTCAGCGTGAGCGCCGACTGCGCGCTCTGCAGCGCCTTGTCGTGCGCGCCGTTCTTCATCTGCGCGCGGGCGAGGTTGAGCAGGTAGACGGTGTCGCGCGGGCTGCGCTCGCTGGCGCGGTGGAAGGCGTGCTCGGCCTTCGCCCAATCGCCCGCCTTCGCGTGGACCAGGCCCTCTTCCCAGTCGCGCTGCGCGGTCCGCGCGAACGGCGGGACGAGGGCAGGGCGGGTCTTGGCGGGCTTGTGGGTTTTGGTCTGCATCGTGATGGCGCGCGTGGGCACGCCCCATGAAAGGGTGCCTGAAATTCTAGGAAGTACCCCGTCGGCGAAGGCCCGGAGATGCACCGCAGATGCCCGCCAGTTCGCTGCTTGACACACTCTGAAACGTCTTCGTGGCCCCTCAAGTTTTCGCCGCGAATGCAGATAGAAGGCGGGCTCCCACCCCTTTGTTCGGGGGATCCCGCAGAAATTTTGGAAGCACGGACTCAAGTCCCGAAAGTGGCGGTCCGATAAAGCCTCCAACGGCGACGCAACAACGGCGCCGGGGTCCGGCAGACCAGCCGGGCGCAGCAAGCGGCACATCTCGGTGTGCCGCCGTTTAGGCAGAAGAGGATCGAAGGTAGATACGCATCTGCCGAGGCAATGCCGGCGCTCATGCCGGGTCTCAGTTCAACCGTTATTGGAGTATTTCAAATGAGCATGTCAGTCAACACCAACGTCACGTCGCTGAACGCACAACGCAATCTGTCGACCACCCAAAACGCCCTGGCCACCTCGATGCAGCGCCTGTCTTCCGGCCTGCGCGTCAACAGCGCCAAGGACGACGCCGCCGGCCTGGCGATCTCGGAGCGCATGGGCGCCCAGGTCCGCGGCATGAACGTCGCGATCCGCAATGCCAACGACGGCATCTCGCTGGCGCAGACCGCTGAAGGCGCGCTGGGCAAGGTCGGCGATTCGCTGCAACGCATGCGTGAACTCGCCGTGCAAGCCCGTAACGGCACCAACGGTTCCAGCGACAAGGATTCGCTGGACAAGGAATTCCAGCAGCTGTCGTCGGAAATCAAGCGCGTCCTGGGCGGCACGACCTTCAACGGCATCGCGATCATCGGCGCCAGCGCCGGCGCGAAGGACTTCCAGATCGGTGCCAACACCACGACCAACGACGTCATCACCGTGACGACGACCGACATGACGGGTGATGCCAGCATCACCGCCGTGACGGCCGGCACCGTCGTCATCGACAGCACGACCGACTCGGCCGCGCTGAAGACCGTGATCGACAACATCGACGGCGCGATCGACAAGGTCAACAGCGAGCGCGCCATGTACGGTGCGGCGCAGAACCGCTTCGACTCGGTGATCTCGAACCTGCAGACCTCGGTCGAGAACCAGTCGGCTGCCAAGAGCCGCATCACCGACGCCGACTTCGCGTCTGAAACGTCGAACCTGTCGCGTGCCCAGATCCTGCAGCAGGCCGGCACGGCGATGGTGGCGCAAGCCAACCAGCTGCCGCAGCAAGTGCTGTCGCTGCTGAAGTAAGCCGCCAGGCTCGCTTCTTCAAGGCCCCGCCCGGGAAACCGGGCGGGGCCTTCTCGTTTGGCGGATGAAAAGGCGGGTCGAACCGGCTCATTTCCCGGTTTAACCCCACTCCAGTTCTCGGAACAATCACTTCCACAGGTTCCTCGCCCGGGATCTGCGGTCCGGATCCACTGAAGGATGCTGACGGGGCGGTGTGCAACAGCACACCTTTCATGTCGGTGGCCAACGGTGATTCGCGCCGGGTCTGACGCAGGGCATTACCCCCCTGCGGCAAGCGCCGGCGCATTTCGCCGGGAGTCATTGATTCTTGAGGAGTGCTTCATGCCACAAACCATCAACACGAACATCGTTTCGCTGAACGCGCAACGAAACCTGAATTCTTCCCAGTCCGCGCTGGCCGTCTCGATGCAGCGCCTGTCGTCCGGTTTGCGGGTCAACTCCGCGAAGGACGACGCCGCGGGCCTCGCGATCGCCGAACGCATGAACGCGCAAGTGCGCGGCATGAATGTCGCGATCCGCAATGCCAACGACGGCATCTCGCTGGCGCAGACCGCTGAAGGCGCGCTGGCCAAGGTGGGTGACGCGCTGCAACGGATGCGCGAACTGTCGGTGCAGGCCCGCAACTCGACCAACAGCGGCAGCGACAAGGATTCGCTGAACAAGGAATTCCAGCAGCTGTCGGCCGAAATCGGCCGCGTGCTCGCCGGCACCACGTTCAACGGCCAGCCGATTCTCGCGTCGACCGGCGTCCAGACCTTCCAGGTCGGCGCCAACACGACGGTCAACGACACGATCGACATCAACACCGTCGACATGACCGTCGATGCCTCGATCACCGCGGTGACCGCCGCGACGACCGTGATCGACAGCACGACCGATTCGACCGCGCTGGCGACCGTGATCGACAGCATCGACCAGGCGCTGAACCTGGTGAACGACACGCGTGCCACCTACGGTGCGAGCCAGTCACGCTTCGATTCGGTGATCTCGAACCTGCAGACCAACGTCGAGAACCAATCGGCCGCCCGCAGCCGGATCATGGATGCCGACTTCGCCGCGGAAACCGCCGCGATGAGCCGGGCGCAGATCCTGCAACAGGCCGGCAACGCGATGGTGGCGCAAGCCAACCAGCTGCCGCAGCAGGTGCTGCAGCTGCTGAAGGGTTGATGACCCGCCTGTCGGTCGCGGCATAAAAAGAGCGAAAAAAGTCGCACCCCGGGCCTCAAGTTGCCGACTGTGATTCCGATACACGCGATATCGGATTCCCCTTTGGGGGAGCCCTTCCTCTTTTAGGACTGTGGCAGCGAGGCCTCCTCCGCTTGCCGTCCACTCTTCCGAAAGGTCACGGTCATGGCATCAGTTACATCAGCAGGCATAGGCAGCGGCCTCGACGTCGAATCGATCATCACGAAGTTGATGGCGGTCGAAAAGCTGCCGGTCGCGCAATTGCAGACCGAAGCGACGAAGGTCCAGACCAAGATCTCCGCGTACGGATCGATCCAATCCGCGGTGTCGAGCTTCCGCGACGCCGCGCAGGCGCTGACCCGGTCCGCGACCTGGGGCGCGACGACGGCCAGCTCGGCCGATGCGTCGTCGATCACCGTCTCCAGCGGCTCCAGCGCCGCGGCCGGCAACTATGCCGTCAGCGTGTCGAAGCTGGCCGCCGCGCAGTCGGTGGCGAGCACCAGTTTTGCCTCCAGCAGCACCGTCGTCGGTGAAGGCGGGCTGACGATCGACGTCGGCAGCTGGGACGTGACCGAGCCGGGCTTCAAGGCCCGCGCGACCATCAATTCGATGAACATCGCGATCAGCGCGACCGACACGCTGGCCGACGTGCGCGACAAGATCAATGCCGCCGCCGGCGGCGTGTCGGCTTCCATCGTCACCGATTCGAGCGGCGCGCGGCTGGTGCTGTCATCGTCCTCCACCGGCGTCGACAACGGCTTCCGGGTGACGGCCAGCGGCAGCGGCCCGTCGGCGTTCGCGTACGACGCGACCGACGGCAGTGCCGCGATGACGCGCACGCAGACCGCCTCCGACGCGAAGGCGAAGATCAACGGGCTGGAGATCACGTCGGCGAGCAACACGCTGAACGACGTGGTGCAGGGCCTGACGATGAACCTGCAGAAGGTCACCACCGGCGACGTGCAGGTCAGCGTCGCGCAGGACAACACCTCGATCAAGAGCGCGCTGACGAACTTCACGGCCGCCTACAACGGCCTCGCGTCGCTGCTGAAGACGCAGACCAAGTACGACGACGCCACCAAGACGGCCGGCACGCTGCAGGGCGACAGCACCGCGGTGTCGCTGCAGCGCCAGCTGCGCTCGATGCTGACCGGGACCGGCTCCGCTTCGAGCGCGTTCCCGACGTTGTCCTCGATCGGGCTGGAGATCCAGACCGACGGCACGCTGAAGATCAGCGACACCAAGCTGACCAGCGCCCTGGGCAACCTGACCGAGATGAAGAAGGCGTTCGCCAACAGCGACACCGTCGACTCGGCCAACGACGGCTTCGCGCAGAAGCTGCGCGCGCTGGGCGACCAGGTGCTGGGCACCGACGGCTCGCTGGCCGCCCGCACCACCGGGCTGAACAGCTCGCTGAAGGACAACCAGGAACGGCAGGACAACATCACCGACCGGATGACGGCCACCGAGAAGCGCCTGCGTGCCCAGTACACCGCGCTCGACACGAAGATGGCGGGGCTGAACACGCTCAGCACGTACATCACGCAGCAGATCGCCAACTGGAATAAAAGCACCGGCTGACGCTGGAACCCCGCAGGGGCGACGTTTGGCCGAACCCATGAAACACCGTTCGGACTGAGGTATCGAAGGCCCGATGCGGTGCAGGCATCAAGCAGGCCTTCGATACCTCAGTCCGAACGGTGTTTTCACTGGCGCAGGTGCCTGCAACATCCCTTCACACTTGAGGTTGAAATGGACCCTGTTTCACCCCCCTTGTGCAGCCTAAAGGCGGCGAAGGGCGGGCCGATAAACAGTGCATCCAGTCACGCACAAGGCCAACAACATGTTCGGATCCGACTACTCCGCATCGCCCTTCGGCGGCCGCAGCAATGCCTACCAGGCGGTGCAGGTCGGCACCAAGGTCGACGGCGCATCGCCGCACCAGCTGATCTCGATGCTGTTCGACGGGCTGATCGATTGCATCGCCCAGGCGCGCGGCGCCATCCGCAACAAGAACATCGAAGAGAAGGGCCGCGCCATCAGCCGCGCGGTGCGCATCGTCGACGAAGGCCTGAAGGCCGGCCTGAACCTGAAGGAAGGCGGCGCGCTCGCGGCCCAGCTGAACGACCTGTACGCCTACATGACCTTGCGCCTGACCCAGGCCAACCGGCACAGCGACGAGGCGGCCCTCGACGAATGCGTCTCGCTGATCGAGCCCCTGCGCAGCGCGTGGGCCCAGATCGACATCAAGACGGCTGCCTGAAGCGCCGCCTGACCACCGGACCGCACACCATGAAGCACTTCCAGATCGACCGGTCGCATGACATCGGAGACCACCCCATGAACAAGGCCCTGCTGAACTACTACGAAGCCATCGAGCGCGCCAGCCAGGACATGCTCGAAGCCGCCCGCGTCGGCAACTGGGACCACGTGGTCAAGCTCGAAGGCGCCTGCGCCGTGCTGATCTCGCAGCTCAAGCATGCCGCCTCGCAGCGCCCGCTGGATTCCGAGGAAGCCCAGTTGAAATCGCGCATCATGCAGCGCATCCTCGTCAATGACGCCGAGATCCGCCACCTGGCCGAACCCTGGCTCGAAGACCTGGACGCGATCCTGGCGGGCAAGCCGAAGACCGTCCACTGACCCCCTGATCCACCGACCCGCCGAGCCGGAGCCGAACTTGGACACGATGCCGATGCCGCTCGATGCGCTGGCCGCCACCCATGGCGGGCTGGACGACTTCCGCATCTCCGCCGTGCCCGAGGTGCTGGCGATGCTCAAGCGCTTGCAGGACGGCAACGTGATCGTCCACCTGAACGGCAGCGACGGCGCGACCTACACCACCACGCTGTGGTCGTTCGATCCGGTGCGCGGCGTGATCGGCTTCAGTGCCGAAGCCGAGAGCAACCAGGTGCAGTCGCTGGTCGAGTCGGCCGATGCCGTCGCGGTCGCCTACCTGGACAGCATCAAGCTGCAGTTCGACGCGGTCGGGCTGGTGGTGGTGCACAACGGCCGCAACGCCGTGCTCAATTGCGCGATGCCGCGCGAGCTGTTCCGTTTCCAGCGCCGCAGCGGGTTCCGCGTGCGGCCGCTGCTGCGCAGCACCCCGATGGCGCGCGTGCGCCACCCGGCCATCCACGAGATGCCGCTCGCGCTGCGCGTGCTCGACGTGAGCATCGGCGGCTGCGCGCTGTTCCTGCCCGACGACGTGCCGCCGCTGCCGGCCGGCGTGGTGCTGAACGGCGTGCAGATGGACCTCGATGTCGACACGCGGATCCACGTTGCGCTGCGCCTGCAGCACGTGACCTCGATCAACCCCGATTCGCGCGGCGTGCGCCTCGGCTGCGAGATCGTCAACCCCGCCAGCGACGTCACGCGCGCGCTGCAGCGCTACATCGATCAAACGCAAAAACGGCAGCGCCTCCTCAACGGCGGCTAGCTTCTCGCGCGCTCCGCCGGGCGTGGCAAGATCGCCCCCTGGTTGAACAACGAAGGCCAGCGCGTGCGCATCCAGATCGAGCCCGGTGTGAGGCTGTTCGTCGACGTCGAAGGCCCCGGCCTCGTTCCCGACGGCAACGGTGTGCGGGAAAAACCCAGCCTCGTGCTGCTGCACGGCGGCCCGGGTTTCGACCACGTGGCCTTCAAGCCCGTCTTCTCCCGCCTGGCCGACCTGGCCCAGATCGTCTACTACGACCACCGCGGCCACGGCATGAGCGACCGCCGCCCGCCGTCGGAGTGGACGCTCGACACCTGGGCCGACGACCTGGTGCGGCTGTGCGACGCGCTCGGCATCGTCAAGCCGATCGTGCTCGGCCAGTCGTTCGGCGGCTTCGTCGCGCAGCGCTACATCGCACGCCATCCGGCGCATGCGTCCAAGGTGATCCTGTCCAGCACCGCCGGCAGCATGGCGATGCCGCGCAAGCTCGCGATGTTCGAACAGCTCGGCGGCGCCGAGGCGCGCGCGGTGGCCGAGCGCTTCTGGGCCGACCCGAACGACGAGAACAATGCCGTGTACCAGCGGGTGTGCAAGCCGCTGTACAACCCGAGCCTGGTCGGCCGCGTCGAGAGCGCGCCCTGGCGCTTCACCGCGCCGGAGATCCTGCAGGCCTTCATCCGCGGCGAGCAGCGGCAGATGAACCTGCTGCCCGGGCTGGCTGCCGCGCAATGCCCGGTGCTGGTGCTGGCCGGCGAACTCGACCCGGTGTGCCCGCTCGAAGACGCGCAGGACATCGCCGCGGCGCTGCCGGAACGCTGGCGGCATTTCCATTCTTTCCCCGGCATCGGCCACGGGGCCTGGCGCGAGAAGCCGAACGAGGCTTTCGACGTGCTGCGCCGCTTCATCACCGACCCGGTTTGATGCCACGCCAACGGCCAGGATGCCCGCGATGACCACCGAAGAACTGTTCCGAGAAGACGCTGCGCTCGACGACTGCGAGGCGTGCATCACCGCGCTCGACGAGGCCGGCGTGCAGCTCGACCGCACCGTGTTCTACCCGCTCGGCGGCGGGCAGGCCGGCGACCGCGGCGAGCTGCGGCTGGCCGACGGCGGCGTGCTGCAGATCGCCGACACCCGCAAGGGCGCGGCGCCCGGCGAGATCGTCCATGTGCCGGCACCGGGGCAGGAGGCACTGCTCGCGACGCTGGCGGTGGGCCAGCCGGTCACCGCCCGCATCGACCGTGCGCGCCGCGAGCGCCACATGCGCTTCCACACCGCCACGCACCTGCTGTGCGCGCTGGTGCCGCACCCGGTCGACGGCTGCTCGATCACCGCCGAGTCGGCCCGGCTCGATTTCCACATGACCGACCCGCTCGACAAGGCGGCGCTGACCGCCGGCCTCGCCCGCCTGGTGGCCGGCGCGCACCCGGTGCGCCACCGCTGGATCAGCGAGGCCGAGCTGGACGCCAACCCCGGCCTGGTGCGCAGCATGAGCGTGCAGCCGCCGCGCGGCCTGGGCCGGGTGCGGGTGCTGGAGATCGAAGGCGTCGACCTGCAGCCCTGCGGCGGCACGCACGTCGCGAACACGGCCGACATCGGCGCGGTGGTCGTCACGAAGATCGAGAAGAAGTCCGCGCAGACGCGGCGCGTGGTCTTGGGGTTCGCGGCACCGGCGGCATGAGCGGGAACGGCGACGTCGGCCACGACCAGCGGGAGCTGCACTGGTCGCACACGCGCTGGGGGGCGGAGCCACCCTCGCTGCCGATGCTCGATCCGGTGCTGATGGGCGTGCTGCTGGAGCACATCAACACCCGCGTCGCGGTGATCGGCCGCGACGGCCGCTACCTGTACGCCAACCTCGAGGCCTTGCGCTTCATGGGCCTGCCGCCCGAGCGGGTGATCGGCCGCCACATGTCCGAGGTGCTCGACGACGGCGTGTACCGCAGCTTCGTGCCGATTTTCGAGCGGCTGTTCGCCGGCGAATCGCTGCACCTGCAGGGCTGGGTCAACTACCAGCTGCAGGGCCGCCGCTACCGCGAGCAGGTGCTGGTGCCGTACACGCCGGGCGGCGGGCCGGTGCAGGCGGTGGTGGTGTGCGGGCTCGACCACACCGACCTGCGGCTGGGCGAAGAAGAACTCGCGCTGCGCCAGGAGCAGCTGCGCGCCAGCGAGGCGCTGAAGTCGGCGATCGTCGACCATGCGCTGGCCGCGCTGATCTCCACCGACGCCGACGGCCGCATCGTCGAGTTCAACCCGTCGGCCGAGACCATCTTCGGGCGCCGGCGCGCCGACGTCGTCGGGCGGCCGGTCAGCGAGGTGATCGTGCCCGAGCGCCACCGCGCGGCCCACGAGGCGGGGCTGCGGCGCATGCAGGCCGGCGGCCCGGCGCGGGTGCTCGGCCAGCGCATGGAGCTGCATGCGCTGCGCGCCGACGGCAGCGAATTCCCGATCGAGATGGTGCTGTGGCGCAGCGATGTCGGCGGCACGGCCTTCTACACCGCGTCGATCGCCGACGTGTCCGAGCGCCACGACGCGGCGCGCCAGATCGAGCGCCAGCGCGAGGCGCTGCGCCAGGGCGAGCGCCTGACCGCGATGGGCAGCCTGCTGGCCGGCGTGGCGCACGAACTGAACAACCCGCTCGCGATCGTGATGGGCCGCGCGACGCTGCTCGAGGAGAAGTGCGAGGACCGGCCCGACCTGCAGCACGACGTGCGGCGCATCCGCGAGGCCGCCG
Source organism: Rhizobacter sp. P5_C2 (assembly GCF_054049715.1). Lineage (NCBI taxonomy): Bacteria > Pseudomonadati > Pseudomonadota > Betaproteobacteria > Burkholderiales > Sphaerotilaceae > Rhizobacter > Rhizobacter sp. P5_C2. The sequence goes on from NZ_JBFULV010000067.1 coordinate 31,064, forward strand.
AGCGCTGCGGGCGCATCGTGCGCACCTTCCTGAACATGGCGCGCAGCCGGCCGTCGCAGCGCGGCGCGGTGGCATTGAACGACCTGGTGCGCGCGTCGGCCGACCTGTTGGGCTACACCTACCGCAGCCACAACGTCGCGCTGCAGCTCGACCTGGCGCCGCAGCTGCCGAGCGTGATGGGCGACGGCGACCAGATCTCGCAGATCGTGCTGAACCTGATGGTCAATGCGCAGCAGGCGCTGACGCTGACGGTCGGCGAGCGCCGCGTGCACGTCGCCACCGGCGTCGAGCAGCGCCGCACCGACCGCGAGCCGCGCGTGTGGCTGCGTGTCGTCGACACCGGCCCGGGCGTGGCGCCCGAGGTGCGCGCGCGGTTGTTCGAGACCTTCTTCACCACCAAGCCGGAAGGGCTGGGCACCGGGCTGGGGCTGTCGGTGTCGCGCTCGGTCGCGCGCGAGCATGGCGGCGAGCTGGTGCTCGAGGCGACGACGCAGGGCGCGTCGTTCCGGCTGAGCCTGCCGCTGAGCGGCGAGGCCGAGCCGGTGCCGGACGAGCCGGTACCACCGCCAGCCGAGGTGCCGGCGCTGGCGCAGGTGCTGGTGGTCGACGACGAGCCCGAGCTGGCCGAGCTGCTGCGCGACATGCTGGAGCGCGCCGGCTATGCGGTCGCGACGGCGCTGTCGGGCGCGGTCGCGCTGGAGCTGCTGGAGGCGGCGCGTTTCGATGCGGTGGTGTCCGACCTGCGGATGCCCGACATGGACGGCGCGGCGCTGTGGCGGGCCGCGTCGGCGCGCCAGCCGGAGCTGGCGCAGCGCTTCCTGTTCGTCACCGGCGACACGCTGTCGCCCGATGCGAGCGAGTTCCTGAAGGCGACGCGTTGCGCCGGGCTGGACAAGCCGTTCTCGAAGCCCGACCTGCTGGCGAAGATGGCCGAGATGCTGAAGCCGTAACCGGCTCAGCTGCCGAAGCGGGCCACGTTGCGCTCGCGTGCCTTCAGCGCCTCGACCTCGCGATCACGCGGCTCGGCCGTCGTCACCAGCGAATCGATCAGCGTGCGCGCCGACGCGGCGACCTCGGCCACCGCGCGCTCGAACGCCGCTTCATTGGCCTTCGACGGCACCGTGAAGCCGCTGAGCTTGCGCACGAACTGCAGCGACGCGTCGCGGATCTCCAGCTCGGTGGCCGGCGGCTCGAAGTTGAACAGGGTCTTGATGTTGCGGCACATCGCAAGGTCCTCCTAGCGAAGCTTCCAGGCCAGCAGCACGCCGATGGCCGCCGGCACGGCGAAATTGAGCAGCAGGATCGGCAGCTCTTCGCCGACCGAATAGCCGGCGCGGGCGACGCCCACCCACAGGTTGACGGCGCAGATCAGCAGCCACAGCGCGAGGAAGCCGGCACCGGCCCAGGTGACGGCAGCCGGATAGTGGGCCACGAACAGGCGGGCCAGCACGAGCATCGAGGCGAGCAGCAGCAGGCCGGCGGTCAGGAACAGGATGGTGCGCATCAGGGCTCCTTCGGCGGGATGGCGGGTGGAGAAGGGAATGGCGGCGCAGAGGACTGCCGTTCCTTGCGTCGATTCTGCCGCGCCTCGATGCGCTGGCGTGCGGCATCGGCGGACGAACTCCGGCTGCAGCGCTTCTTCCGGTCGAAGCAATCGGCGCAGTCCAGTGCATCGCAGGCGCACTCGGCCACGTCGCAGGCGTCGAACACGCCGCAATCGACATCGCAGACGCCCGACTGAGCCCTCAACCGCGGTGGATGGCGCGCCGCCTGCAACTGCGCGTGGCTCAACGCGCAGGCATCGAACCGACACCCCAACACGCCGAGCCCGTCCCACAGCCCATGACGGCGGATCGCACGTGCACCGAGCGCCGAGCAGCCGCGCCGCCCGGTCTGCACCGCGTGCGCGCAGCGGAAGCCCTTGTGCGGCGACACGCAGCGCTGGTACAGGTCGATCATCGCGAGGGCCGCGTGCGTCGGCCAGCGGCTCGGGCGCATCGGCTCAGGTCCCGACGATCTCATTCAGCATCGATGTACCCCTTGCTGAACGCGATCGCCTGGTCGTCGAAGATGGCCATCGCGGTGTGCATTTTCCTGAAGCCGAACTTGCGGTAGAACGCCTCCTTGCCGGGCACGGCGTAGAGGATGATCTTGCGGTGCCCGGCGCACATCGCGAGCAGCCGCGACATGATCTCGGCGCCCACGCCGAGCCCTTGCTGGTCCGGGTGCACGGCCACATCGCACACGTAGGCGCAATCGGCGCCGTCGGACAGCACCCGCCCGGCCGCCACCAGCTGGCCATCGGCCTCGCGCGCGAAGCAGCTGAAGCGGCTGTTGGTGAACACCGTCTGCAGCAGCGCGGCGCTCTTGTTGCCCAGCGGAGCGGCGCGGTACAGCGCCTCGAGTTCATCCCAGCCGACGCCGTGCCAGCTGGTGGTCCAGGTCAATGCCAATCGAATGCTCCGGGGTCAGGTTTGCGGCGGCGGGCGCGGCACGCGCTGCGCCGGATCATAGAAGAAGGTTTCCTCGGCGATGCGCTCGCCCTCCCAGCGCTGCCAGGCGAGCTCCTCCATGTGCGTCGTGCTGCCATCCAGCCATTCGAAATCGAAGATCCAGCGGATCACCACGTGGTCGCCGTTCACCAGCACCGGCCGCACGCACTGCGAGCGCACCGAGCGCGCACGCGCCATCACCTTGTGCTCGCCCGCCACATGCGCATCGCGGCCGATGCGCGGCGGCGACTGGTTCTCCTGCATCGTCGAATGCTCGGTGTAGAACGCCTCGCAGGCCTGCGCATGCGCGTTGCTTTCGACCATCGCAATGAACCGCTCCAGCGTGTCGGGCGTGGGCATCGTCGTTCTCCGGAGGCGGGCCAGGACAGGCGGACATTGTGCGTCGAACAGCCCGAATGAACGTCGGATGACAGCGATTCGACAGGGCGGCTGCCGATCATCGCGGCCACGTTGCGGCCACCAGCGACGATCACCAGGAGACAGCCCATGCAGATCACCGGCATGTTCCACGGCGCGCGCCTGTTGCAGTTCGTCGGCTTCCCGGCCACCGAGGTGCTCGGCCCCGGCGCCAGCGAGGAAGAGATCAAGTCGCTGATCGACCGCCACGGGCAGGTGTTCGTGAAACCGATGTTCAAGGGCGGCATCGGCCAGAAGGGCAAGGCCGGGCTGCTGGGCCGCGCCAGCGACCTGCGCGCCGCACTGGCCGAGAAGGAGCGGCTGTATTTCGCCGAGCACGCGGTGGGCCACCAGCGGGCCAAGGCCAACGGCGTCACCTTCGAGGCGGGCGTGCCGGCGCGGCACGAGGTCTATTTCTCGATCACCGATTCGACGCGCTTCCGGGCCCCGACGATGACGCTGACGCACCGCGGCGGCATCGACATCGAAGACGTCGAGCGCCGCGACATCGCCGTCGTGCCGTTCGACCCGCTGACCGGCCTGAAGGCCTTCGTGGTCGCGAACGCGCTCAGCGAGATCGGCGCGCCGCGCGAGATCATCTCGCCGCTGGTGCAGCAGTTGCCGAAGCTGTGGGACCTGTTCCACGACTTCGGCATGACCACGCTCGAGCTGAACCCGATCCGCCTGCGCGAGGACGCGAAGGGCCGGCTCGTGCCGGTGGCCTGCGACTTCAAGTGCGGCTTCGACCGCGACGATCCGCGCTGGGCGCGGCTCGGGCTGCCGGCGCACCTGTTCACCGCCGACTACTCCGATTTCGAGCAGGAGATCAACCAGCTGCGCACGCACCAGGGGCAGAGCGACGTCTACGTCGTCAACGACGGCGGCACCATCCTCGCGCCCACCTTCGGCGGCGGCGCCAATTCGCTGGTGACCGAAATGCTCGGCGATGCGGCCATCATCTCGTCCGACTTCGGCGGCAACCCGCCGTACGAGAAGATGAAGGAGGTCGCCCGCATCTGCTTCCGGCACTGGCTGAAGCAGGCCAACGTGCTGTTCATCATCGGCGGCAAGTCGAACAACACCGACATCCACGAGACGCTGCGCGCGATCGCCGACGCGCTGCGCGAGCACGTCGGGCTGCACGGCGCGACGCCGCTGTACGTGGTGCTCGGCCGCGGCGGGCCGAACCTGGTGCGCGGCATGGCCGCGTTGCGCGACACCTGCGACCAGCTCGGGCTGCCGTACCGGATGTTCGGCTTCGATTCGGACATCAGCCAGGTCATCGCGTACGCGAAGCAGGCCGATGCGTGGATGAAGGCCGGTGGCCGCGCGCAGCTCGCGGCCGGGCTCGGCCTGTCGGAGGCGGCATGAGAACGCATTCGGAGAACAACGCCATGCAGATGAACCCGCTCCAGAAACAGGGCGTCGGCGACTTCAGGTACTACGTGGGCACCAGCTCGCTGGCGCAGATCGCGACGCGCGAGGACCGCGTCTGCGTGCTCAACATCCTGGGCGCCGAATCGAGCGAGGTGACGCCGATCGGCCATGCCTGGTCGGGTGGCAACGTGGTGTTCGGCACCGCGCCCGGCAAGGGCGGCCAGGTGCTCGCCACCACCGCCGGCGACATCCCGGTCTACAACAACGTGCGCGACGGGCTGCAGGCCGGCCACCGCTTCAACTGCGGCGTGGTCTACCTGCCGCCGGCGGCCGCGCGCGACGGCGTGGCCGAGCTGATCCGCGTGAACCCGCAGCTGAAGAAGGTGTTCATCGTCACCGAGAAGATCGCGGTGCACGATGCGCGCGAGATCCGCGCGATGGGCCAGCAGGCCGGCGTCGACATCTTCGGTGCCAACGGGCTGGGCGTGGCCGATGCCTGGAACCGGGTGCGCATCGGCGGCGCGCTCGGCGGCGACGCGCCGGGCGACACGCTGCGGCCGGGCTCGATCGCGATCTTCTCGAACTCCGGCGGCTTCTCGACCACCATCGCGCAGTACCTGCGCATGAGCGGCTGGGGCACGACCACCGTGGTCTCCAGCGGCAAGGACGTCTACATCCACTACGCCGCGCCGGAGTTCGCGTTCGCGCTCGCCAACGACGCGCGCAGCAAGGCCGCGGTGCTGTACTGCGAGCCGGGCGGCACCTACGAGCTCGACGCCCACTTCACGAAGCCGGTGGTGGCCTGCGTGGTCGGCCGCTGGAAGAGCCGGCTGACCCGGGCGGTGGGCCATGCCGGCGCGATGGCCGGCTGCGAAGACGACGCCCGCGCCAAGGAGCGCTGGTTCATGGACAAGTTCGGCGTCGACGGCATCTTCACGCCCGACGAGCCGCGTTTCTCGGCACGCGGCGCGCTGGTCACCAACATCGCGCACATCCCGGGCGCGCTGATGGCGGTGATGCGGGCCAACGCCACCTTGCCCGATTTCGAGCCCGAGGGCAGCCTGCTGCTGAAGCCGTGGTTCGCCTCCGATGCCGGGCTCGTGCTGCCGGCCTCGCTCGCGCTGCAGGTGGTGGCGCCGGCCGCGCCCTACGGCGCGCAGGTCGAGCAGGTGAACCGGCAGGTCGGCGGCATCCTGCCGCGGCAATCGATGAAGGATGCGTCCGGCGCCTCGCAGATGGACGCGCAGACGCAGCTCGGCAGCCTGCACGGCGTCTCGATGCTGCAGGCGGCGACGCTCGCCTTCGAGTCGCTCGTCAAGCTCGCGCTGCTGCACGAGGTCGGCGACGAGAACGACCGGCGCCTGGTGGCGACCGCGGTCGCCGCGCACGTCAACCTGCACGGCACGCCGGCGCTGGCCGCGGCCCAGGCCGCGCGCGAGGCCGGCAATGCGCCGAACGCGGTGCTCGCGGCCGCGGTGGCGATCATCGGGCCGCGTTGCCAGCAGGGCGCGCGCGACG
>NZ_JBFULV010000068.1:0-36648 GCF_054049715.1 Rhizobacter sp. P5_C2
GTCCGCGCGCGCGACGCGCTCGGCCGAGCCGTCGGCATTCAGCCGCAGCGCGGTGTCGGGCAGCGCCGACAGCGCGCCATCGAGCGCCTCGGCCGCGCGGTGGCGCGCCTTCATCTGCAGCCCGCGGCCGCCGAGCAGGAAGGTGACGAACATCGTCAGCGAATCGAAGTACACCTCGTGGCCGAACGGGCCGGCGGGGTCGAACGCGGCGCCGGTGCTCGCGACGAAGGTCGCCGCGATGCCGAGCGCGACCGGGATGTCGGCGCCGATGCGGCCGCTGCGCAGGCTGCGCCACGCGCCCTGGAAGAACGGCGCGGCCGACCACCACAGAACCGGCAGCGTCAGCACCCAGGCGCCCCAGTCGAGCAGCTGCTTCATGTCGGGCGCCAGCTCGCCGGGCCGCGCCACGTAGTGCGGCGTCGCGAGCATCATCACCTGCATCATGCAGAAGCCGGCGACGAACAGGCGCCACAGCGCGGTGCGCGATTCGCGCTGCCGCAGCGCGCGAGCCGAGGCCGGCGTGTCGGGCGCGGCGTCGTAGCCGGCGCGGCGGATCGCACCGATCAGCGCGTCGAGCGTGGTGCGCGCCGGGTCCCAGGCGACGCTGGCGGCATGCGTCGCGGCATTGACGCAGCAGGTGCCGGCGCCATCGACCGCACGCACCGCCTGCTCGATGAGCCCGGCGCAGGCGCCGCATTGCAGGCCGGCGAGCTGCAGGCCGGCACGCTGGGTCGTCGTCAATGCAATGTCCACAGGGTTCCCGGATCGACCGGGCGGCGCTGGATCCCAGCACCTGGAGCGCCCGTGGCGGCAGTCTCCCGCCTTCAGGCCGCCGCGGACTTGATCGGGATCAAGTCAGACGCCCCAGGCGAGCCACATCGCGAGCGTGCGCACCTCGCGGTACGGGAACGGCGTGTTGGGCGGCCTGAAGTCCGGCAGGCTGTCGTGGTTGAGTTGCTGGATCGCCGATCCGAACTCCACGTGGCCCGGCAACTGCTGGCGGTACGCCAGGTCGAGCACGCCGCGCCCGGGCGAGAAGCCGACGTTCAGGTTCGAGCGGGCGCGCAGGCCCAGTTCCACCGACTGCCGGTCGTTGAGCCGGTACAGCGCCCGCGCCTTGAACGTCCGGTCCGGCGTCGCACCGAAGTAGCCCTCTTCGGTGGCCAGCGGCGAACTGCGGGTGTCGGCGATGTCGAAATGCGCCCGCAGCACCGTGAGCGAGGCCTGGACATCCCAGCGCTGCGTCGCCTGCCAATGGACATCGGCCTCCGCACCGCGCACGCGCAGCTTGGTGTCCAGCGGCGGCTGCGTGGTCGCGCCGAGCGCCGCAGGCACCTGCAGCGAGGTGAAGCGCTGCTCGAAAACCGCCGCGTTGACCTGCAGGCTGCTGCTGGCCTTCCAGCGCAGCCCGGTCTCGATCGACGGGATGGTCAGCTCCTGCCCGCCGTCCGGCGAGGTGCCGGAGCGCGACAGGCCGGCCCACAGCGACAGCGCGGGCGTGGCCGACCAGCGCAGCCGCAAGGTGGCCGCGTAGATGTTGTCGGCATCGGTCGCGCGGAACAGCCGCTGGGCCTGCGCGCCGACGATCACCGCGCCCTGGTTGTCGGCGAAATGCCATTCGTCCTGCCCGAACACCTGCATCAACTGCGAGGCCGTTTCGCCGGGCTGGGCACCACCGCCCCCGCCGCCACCGGCCGCGCCGGAGCGGGTCGTCCAGGTGCTGCGCACGCTGCCGCCGGCGATCACGTCATGCGGGCCGAAGCGCCAGAAGCGCTGGCCGGAGAGGTCGACGTTGCGACGGTCGGTTTCGGCGCCGCCGATGGCCCCGGTCTTCATCTCCTGCGCGTAGCCCGCGAGCTCGAGCCGGCCGTCCTGCGGCTGCGGCACCGACATCCGTGCGCTCCACTCGCGCTGCGTGCTGTGCCCCTCGCGGCGCACCACCGCACGGCCGACGTTCGCGTTGGCGCCGCCGATGCCGTTGTAGGCGTTGACGTCGAACACCACCTCGGCGCCGCCCTCGGCCGTCAGGCGCGCGGTGGCGTCGAGGGCGCGGTCTTCCTGGTTGTCCCAGTCGCGCCGGCCGGCGAAGATGTCCGACCCCGGCTGGTGCTGGCCCGAGACCCAGAACGCCGTGCTCCAGCCGGAATCGCTTCGCGTGCCCCATTGCGCCCCCACGGCCAGGCGCCCGCTGCTGTCGGCATCGACGGCGCCGCTGCTGCCGCTGTCGACCGTGCGCGTCACGACGTTGATCACGCAGTTGGCCGCGTTCGCGCCCCACAGCGTGTTGCCGGCACCGCGCTGCACCTCGATGCGCTGCACGCGTTCGATCGGCATGTTCAGGAAGCCCCACGCGGGACCGCCCCCCGAGCCCTCCTGCTCGCGGCCGTCGCGCATCACCAGCGTGTTGTGCGCGATCAGCGAAGCGCCGTCGCCGCGCGTGGCGACACTCCAGGTGTGGGCATTGAAGCGCTCGACCGTCACGCCCGGCATCCAGGCGAGGGCATCGAGCAGCGTGCGCGCGCCGCCGCGGCGCAGGTCCTCGCCCGCGTACACGCTGGTCGCGATCGCCATGTCCTGCTCGGGCTGCACCCGCCGCCCGAGCGTCGTGAGGTTCACCTCCATCAGGGCTTCGAGCGGTTGGTCGAGCAGGGTTTGCGGTCGCACCTCGCCACAGAAGAACATGGCGGCCAGCAGCAGGCAGGGGTGGTGGGCTCGCATACAACCTCGCTCACTTCGTTGTTGTGAAACAAAGTGTAGGAAGCTGCCCCGGCGAATAACTAGGGCCAAACCCAAAGGAGACGTATGTACCGGCCCAGGATCTAGGGGGAGAGGTGGCGCAGGCCCAGCGCGGCGGCAGCTGTCGGACGCGAATCGTCACCCGCGGCCGGGCACGATGCCTGCATGCGCAAAGCATTGCGTGCAACAAAACCTTCCGGATGCCTCCGCATGTGCCAGCTTCTCGGCATGAACTGCAACAGCCAGGCCTCGATCACGTTCTCGTTCACCGGGTTCCGGCAGCGGGGCGGGCGCACCTCGCACCATGTGGACGGCTGGGGCGTCGGCTTCTATGAACCGGGCGGTTGCCGCGTCTTCCACGACGACCAGCCGGCCAGCGAATCGCCGCTGGCTGCGTTCCTCGGCGACTACCCGATTCCGTCAGCCATCGTCATTTCGCACCTGCGCCGCGCGACCCAGGGCGTGCGTTCGCTGGCCAATTGCCATCCGTTCCAACGCGAGTGGATGGGCCAGCCGTGGTTGTTCTCACACAACGGCGACCTGCGCGGCTTCGAACCTGCGCTGACCGGCCCGTACCGCCCGATCGGCGGCACCGACAGCGAGCGCGCGTTCTGCTGGCTGATGCAGGAGCTGCGCGCGCAGTTCGCCGACCGCGTGCGGCCGGTCGGCTGGGCCGAGCTCGCGCCGCAGATCGCGCTGCTGACCGAGCGCATCGCGCGCCACGGCAATTTCAACTTCCTGCTGTCCAACGGCGAAGCATTGTTTGCTCACTGTTCCAGCAAGCTCTACCTGCTGCAGCGCCAGCACCCGTTCCCGACCGCGCGGCTGCTCGATTGCGACATCAGCCTCGATCTCGGCCGCCTGAATGGTGTCGACGACCGCATGGCGCTGGTGGCCACCGAGCCGCTGACCGACGCCGAGCCGTGGGTGCGGCTGGCGACTGGCGAGATGCGCGTGTTCGTCGGCGGCGAGACCGTGTGGCGCCAGGTCGATCCACGGACCCAGGCGTTTGCGCCGGCCGACGAGCGCGAGGCGCTTGCTGCGAACTGAACCCTGGGCTTGCCGGGGTGTTGTGTTTCATACAGCGTTTGTATGATGCGCAACATGGCCACCGGGATCAAACCGAAGGACGTCTGGGCTGCGTGCGACGCGCTGCTGTTGGCCGGTGAGCGTCCGACCATCGAGCGCGTGCGGCGCCATCTGGGCCGCGGCTCGCCGAACACCGTGAGCCCGCTGCTCGACGATTGGTACGGCCACCTCGGCGGGCGCCTGAAGGACCCCGGCGCCTTCGGCGCGCCGCCCGACGTGCCCGAGCCGGTGATGCAGGCGGCGCGCCATTTCTGGGAGGTGGCGCAGGCCGAAGCGCGGCGCGACGTTGATCAGCGTGTCTTCGACGAACGCCTGCGCGAGGCGATGGCGGCGGCGGTTGCCAACGTGGAGGCCGAGAAGGAGCGGGCCGCGATCGCCGATGCCGCCGCGTTCGAGGCCGCCGGCAAGGCGGTGCGCCTGCAGGCCGAGCTGGGCCGGCGCGACGCGGCACTGGCCGAAGCGCGCCAGCGCATCGACGAACTGAGCCGTGAGCTCAGCGGCCGAACAGGCCTTTGACCATCCCGCCCAGGCCCTTGACCATGCCGGACAGGCTGACGCCGAGGCTTTCGGCCATGCCGGAAGCGATGCGGGTCGCGAGGCTCTCGTTCAGCGAGAAGGCCGGGTCGTCGAGCCGACCCTCCAGCGTGAACTTCACGTCGATCTTGCCGTTCTTCGACATCGCCGCCAGCACCGCCTGGCGTGGCACGCCGGCGAAGGTGGAGAGCGCGCCATCGCTCGCGAACTCGAGGCCGGTCAGCGTCAGCTGGCCGGGCGCCTTCAGCTGGTTGCGCACGACGTTGGCGCGCAGGTCGAGGTCGAGCGTGCCGCGCTTGATGCCCTTGTCGGCCACCTTCAGCAGGTAGGGCTGCAGCGTGACGAGGTCGACATCGTTGAAGCGGGCGCGGATGTCGGCGTCGCGCGACGCGACCGTGTAGTCGCCGTCGATGCGGATGCGGCCGTCGCGCTGCACGCCCTTGAACACGCCGTCGAGTTGCACCTGCAGCGGCTTGTCGAGCTGCGGCAGCACCAGCGGGCCGACGTCGGCATCCACCTGGTCGATCGTCAGGCGCAGCGCCGGCTGGCGCACCGAGCTGTCGAAGAACTCCACCTGCGCGGCGTCGAGCGCGACCCGGCCGATGACCAGCAGCGGCTTGGCCAGCGGGTCGGGCTTGCCGGCGGGCGATGCAGGTTTCGTCTTGTCCTGTGGCCGCTCCAGCAGCGAGGGCAGCACGCGGGTCTTGCCGTCGCGGGTGCGCAGCACGGCCAGATAGGCACCCTCGACGCGCACCTGCGCGATGCGCCACGGCCCGCCGAACAGGCTGCGCGGATCGGGCGTGATGCGCACGCGGCTGGCCCGCAGCTCGTCGGCCACCGGCCAGCCGGCCGGCCCCTGGATGCGCAGGTCGAGCACGTCGATGCCAGTCCAGCCGGGGCGGATCGCGCCGATGCTGGCCCGCGGGCCGAGGGCCAGCGCCACCTGGGCCTGCAGCTGGCGCGTCGCGATGTTCAGCGCGATGACGGCGAGCAGCACCAGGCCGAGGAAGATCGCGCCGGCCAGGGCGAGGCGGCGTTGGAGGCGGGTGAGGTTGCGGAGCCGGGCGGGAATCGAGGGGGTCATGGGGGCGGTCATGGGGCGGGCGCCATGCTACCCAATCACGGGGCTCAGCGCGGCGCGGGGTCGCCTTCGGGGCTGTCGTCGACGGGGTCGCGGTCGAAACGCCAGGCGCCATAGAGCGCCGCGCCGGCGGTCAGCACGTTGGCGGCCATCTGCTCCCAGGCCTCGTAGCTCCACGCGTGGTACATCCACAGCGCCGAGATCGCGAGCATTGAATAGCGCAGCGTGCGCCCGGTCATGTAGAACATCGCGTAGGTGGACCACAGCGAGGCGGCGATCAGGAACAGCGTGCCCCAGCCGTTCCAGGTCAGCAAGCCGGTGGCCACCGTCAGGACACCGAAGGCGGCCAGGCCGAGGCTGCGTGCGCCGGCGCCGTGCTGCAGCGTGGCGGCCGAGGTCGCAGTGCGGCCGGCGCTGACCAGGTTCAGCGCCGCCGCGGTGTGGGCCCCGATCAGCACGTTGTTGAGCGCCCACAGCAGGCCGGCGAAACCGGACTGCAGCCGCAGCGATTTCTCGCAGCGGCGCAGCATCGCGAAGGCGTTCATGGCCAGCGCGGCGAGGCCGGTGGCGTGGATGAGCAGGTCGTCGAGCGGCATGGTGGGGTGCCGACAGTCTCCGGCCGCGGCCCGACCGGCGGTCCGCGGAATCGAACCCGGATGACGGCGCATCTCGCCGATGGGGGTGGCTGGGTGGGTAGGATGTCGCATGACCCGACCCACCCCCGCGCAGACCGTCCTCGTCACCGGCTTCGAGCCGTTCGGCGGCGAAACCCTCAATCCCTCCTGGGAGGCGGCCCGCGCGCTTGACGGCGAACCCCTCGGCCATGCGGTGTTCGCGGCGCGCCGGCTGCCGTGCGTGGTCGATGATGCCGGGCCGGCGCTGATCGACGCGATCGAGGAGTTGAACCCGGCCCTCGTGCTGTGCCTGGGCCTGGCCGGCGGGCGCACCGATGTCTCGATCGAGCGCGTGGCGATCAACATCGTCGATGCGCGCATCCCCGACAACGCCGGCCGGCAGCCGGTCGACGAGCCGGTGGTGGAGGGCGGCCCGGCCGCGTACTTCTCGACGCTGCCGATCAAGGCGATGCTGCGTGCGCTGCACGACGACGGCATCCCGGCGTCGATCTCGTCGACGGCCGGCACCTATGTGTGCAACGCGGTGTTCTACGCGCTGGCGCACTACCTCGCGAGCGAGCGCCCCGCGCTGCGCGGCGGCTTCATCCACGTGCCCTGGCTGCCGGCGATGGCGACGCGCCATGCGGGCGCGCCGAGCCTCGCGCTCGACGCGGTGGTGCAGGCGGTGCGGGTGATGGCGTTGACGGCGCTGGGCGTCGAGCGCGACATCCGGCTGGCCGCCGGCACCACACACTGAAAAACACGCCCTGATCAGGGCGGCAACATGCCCTTGCTGCGCAGCGCCTGCCGGCCTTCGTCGCTCGAGAGGGTCTTCAGGAATTCGGCGGCGGCCGCCCGTTGCGTGCTGGCCGTGCCGAGCGCGCCGGCATAGGTCGTGTAGTTCTGGATCTCCGGCGGCAGCATCCCGACCAGGTCGACACCGGCCACCGGCAGGATCTCGCTGACCTGCTGGATCGCCAGGTCGGCCTCGCCGCTGACCAGCCTCTCGGCCGACAGCCCGCCGGCCACCAGCACCGCCTTCGGCCGCACCACCTGCGCGACGCCGAGCTTCTCGAACAGGCCGTCGAGGTAGATGCCGCTGGTGCCGCCGGACGCGGGGTCGATGTAGGCGATCTTGCGCACGTCGATCAGCGCGTGCCTGAACTCCTCGACCGTGCCGATCGCCGGCTTCGGCGCGCCGGCCTTCACCGCGACGCCGATTCCCACCTTGGCGAGCGGCACGATGCTGTCGGGCAGCACCTTGCCGTCCTTCGCGAGCGGCTGCAGCGCCGCCGGCGTCAGCACCAGCACGTCGAAGGCCTCGCCGCCGGCCACGCGCTTCGCGAGCGCACCGGCGGTGTCGTTCGCGACCTCGACCTTGTGGCCGGTGCGCGCCTCGAAGGCCGGCACCATCGCGACGACGACCTGCTTGAACGCGCCGCTGGTCAGCACCTTCAGCGTGTCGGCCGCGGCCGGGCCGGTGGCCAGCGCCAGCAGGGCCAGGGTAGTTGACGTGAGGGATCGGTGCATCGCAAGACCTCCTGGAAACGGCAAGGTCCGCAGTGTGCCCCGACCCGGCCGGGCGTGTGTCAGCGTGTGCGTCAGCGCGTTGGCCGCTTGACCACCGCACCCGCCTTGCAAGCCGCCGCATCGAACTGCGTCGTGCCCGGCGCACCCGGTCCGCCGCCGAAGCCCGCGGCCGGCGTCCATTCGTTGACCAGCGGGTAGCCGGTGGTGCCCAGGTCGGTGGTGCGGATCGCGGTGAGGCGGGCTTGCCACTTCGAGCCGAACGGCGTGTTGAACAGCTGCAGCTTCGCCAGCCCGCCATGGCCGGTCGGCAGGTTGACGGCGTAGCTCGAGAAGTTGTCGCCGTTCAGCACGTCCTTCGTGCTCGGGCGCACGTCGCCGTCGGTCAGGTGGTAGCCCATCGACAGCAGGTTGCGCAGCACCGTGCCGTCGGCGTACGTCGCCACCAGCGTGTAGTCGCAGCCGTTGTAGACGCAGTAGTAGCCGCCCCAGGCGCCGGGCGCGTTGCCGAGCGTCAGGTCCATGTCGGCCTGCACGGTCGGGTCGAGCTGCTTCGGCAGGTTGCCGGTCCAGGCCGGCGTCACGACCATGCCGCTGGCGGTCGGCGACAGGTTGAAGTGCGACACCGTGCCGATCACCGTCTGCACCGATTGCCCGGTCTTCACGACGTCGGTGCCGATGCGGGCGCGGTCGCTGTCGGAGAGTTTCTCGAACGCGCCGGTGCCGCGGTTCCAGCGCTTGTAGCCGCCGTCGTAGGCATCGTCGCGGAACACCTTGTCGAGGAAGCCTTCCTGCATCTGCGCGGCCTGGTAGTCGGAGAACGCGTTCCAGCGGTAGGTCTTGGCGTCGCGGTCGTCGTCGCCGCCGGACATCGGCGTGCGCTGGAAGCAGGTGCCGTTGACGGTCCGGCCGTCGCACGACTGGCCGCTGTACTCGAGCGTCGTCAGCAGCTGGTTCTTCAGCGCGTCGTAGCCCCAGGTCGAGCCGCTCTTGGTGCCCATCGGGTACGGGTAGTCGCCGGCATCGGCCGCGGCGTCGGCATGCGGCAGTCCGTAGGCGTGGCCCATCTCGTGGTTGAAGATGGCCGAGTAGACCTGGTCGGGCCGGTAGTCGCCCCCCGAGGTGCCGACACCGCCGCCGCCCAGCCCGCCGCCGGTCGACGCGGCCACCTGCCGGCCGCCGTCGACCGTCTGCACGAAACCGTAGAAGCCGGCCGCAAACGAGCCGTCGCGGTTCGCGCTGGTGCCGCGCATGTCGGCGAGCAGGCGGTAGATGCGGGCGTTGGTGTCGCCGCCGGCCGCCTTGAAATCGGCCCACGAGCCGAAGCTCATCGCCGGGTAGCAGAACTGGTCGTCGTTGCGCGGCCCGACGGCGAGCTGGTCGACGGTGACGGCACCGGTCGTCACCTGCGCGAGCTTCGCGATCGGCAGCTTCTGCTGGTACTCCTGGTCGAGCGTGTAGCCGTTCGTCGAGGCCGACGACAGGGCCCAATCGGGCACCACCGATTGCGCGCCTCGCGCGCCGAACAGGTAGACGGGAACCGTGACGTGGGTCAGCGTGGTGGCCGGCGTGACGCTCAGCGCGACGCTGCGCGGCGACGAGAAATCGCCCTGGCCGACCTCGAGCGTGCTGCCGATCTGGATCCATTCGCGCGGCAGCAGCGCGCTGTACTTGACGCTGGAGTAGGCCGGGCGGCCGCCATCGGTGGCAGGCAGCCTGGCGGGCGCGCTCATCGTCAGCGGGCCGAGCATGCGGCCGTCGGCGAGCTTCGCGCGCACCACCAGCGAACTCACATTCGCGGACGGCTGAACCATCAGCAGCGCGGCGCGATCGGCCACCAGCAGCAGGCGCTTGGTGACCTTGTTCTTCAGGTCGTTGGGCGACTGCATGCTGCGGCCGGTGGCCGGGATGACGTGGGTCTGCGCGAGCTCGACGCTGGCGAGCGTGGGGGTCGGCGCGGGCGCAGGGGCCGGGGCTGGAGCGGGCGAGGGTGCAGGGGCGGGTGCCGGCGCAGGAGCCGGGGCCGGGGCCGGAGAGGGAGCAGGTGCCGGTGCCGGTGCCGGTGCCGGTGCCGGTGCCGGTGCGGGCGATGGTGCCGGTGCGGGAGCAGGTGCCGGTGAAGGCGTCGATGCGGGCGGCGAACCGGCCGGCGTGTCCCCGTCGTCCTTGCCACCGCAGGCGGCCAGCGCGACGGCGGTGAACAGCAAGGCCAGGTGGGTCGTCGTGGACAGGGGCAGGCGCTTCATGCTTCGGGGGGTTCGGGTTGCGGCGCCGCGATGATCCGCGAAGTTCCGTGAAAGCGCATTCACGGCGTTTCATCTTTTCTGCTCTTACACCCGCTTGCAAAGGCGGCGTGTCATCAAGCCGTGTTCTCATCGCAGGTTGCCCGTCACAGGAGGAGCGCCCATGCCGATCACTTACGGAGCCCAGCAGAACGGCCTGCTCTGCGGCTACCGCTTCTCGCCGACCGAATGCGGCGAGCCGATCGACCTCGCCCAGGCCGTCGAATGGCTGAAGCAGCCGGCCGGCGATGCTTTCATCTGGCTGCATTTCGACCTCACGGCGGCCACCTCGCAGGCCTGGATGCAGGCCAACCTGCCGCTCGTGCCGGAATTCTTCGAGGCGCTGCAGCAGGGTTCGCGCTCGACCCGCATCGAGGACGCGCAGGACAACCTGATCGCCGTCGTCAACGACGTGGCCTACGAGTTTGCGTTCGATCCGTCGGAGATCGCGACGCTGTGGATGAGCGTCGACGCGCGGCTGGCCGTCAGCGCGCGGGCGCATCCGCTGCGTTCGATCGACCGGCTGCGCGAGGCGGTGAAGCAGGGCGGGCGCTTCAGCTCGTCGGTCGACTTGCTGAACCACCTGCTGAAGGACCAGGGCGACGTGCTGGTGCGCATCGTGCGCGAGGCGACGCTGAAGGTCGACAGCATCGAGGACAGCCTGTTGCGCGGCCGGCTCGACCGTCGCCGCGCCGAGCTCGGCCAGCTGCGCCGCGTGCTGGTGCGGCTGCAGCGCCTGCTGGCGCCGGAACCCGGGGCGCTGTTCCGGCTGCTGCGCCAGCCGCCGCCGTGGGTCGTGGCCAACGACCTGGAGGAACTGCGCCAGGCCACCGAGGAGTTCTCGCTGGTGATCCGTGACCTCGCGGCGCTGCAGGAGCGCATCAAGCTGCTGCAGGAAGAGATCGCCGCGGAAGTCGGCGAGCAGACCAACCGCAGCCTGTTCACGTTGACGATGGTCACGGTGCTCGCACTGCCGATCAACATCACGACCGGCTTCTTCGGGATGAACGTCGGCGGCATCCCGTTCGGCGAGCACAAGCACGGGTTCCTGGTGGTGGTGCTGATGGTCGTGGTGTTCACCGCGGTGGCGGGCTGGCTGGCGTTTCGCAACCGGGATCGCTGACGGCCTTCAACGCCACAGGCGCACGAGCAGCGCCAGCAGCGCGGCACCGGCCGACAGCCCCGTCACCGCCATCCAACCCCAGTGCGCGAGCGCCACGCTGCCGAGCGCCGAGCCGGTCGCCATGCCAATGAACACCGTCGTGAACAGCACCGCGTTGAGGCGGCTGCGCGCGCCGGGGTCGATGCCGTAGACGATGGTCTGGTGCGCGATCAGCGCGACCTGGATGCCGAGGTCGAAGCCGATCGCGCTGGCGACCAGCAGCCCGAGCTGGGCCTGCGGCGGCACGAACGGCATCAGCCCCATCACCGCGAACGACACCAGCACCAGCCCCGCGCCGACGCGGGTCACGAGCTCCGGCCCGCGGCGGTCGGCCATGCGGCCGGCGAGCGGTGCGGCCAGCGCACCGGCCGCGCCGGCCAGGCCGAACGCGCCGGCCGCCGAGCTGCCGAGGTGGAAGGGCTCGCCGTGCAGCATCACCGCCAGCGTCGACCAGAACGCGCTGAAGCCGACCGACAGCAGCCCTTGGGCCAACGCCGCGCGGCGCAGCGCGCCGTGCTTCAGCCACAGCTTGCCGAGCGAACCGAGCAGCGCGCGGTAGGCGAGGTGGGTGGTCGGCTTCAGCCGCGGCAGGCCACGCCACAGCGCGACGCCGAGCAGTGCGATGGCGGCCGCCGCCGCGATGAACATCGTGCGCCAGCCGAAGTGCTCGGCGACGAAGCCGCTGACCACCCGCGACAGCAGGATGCCGAGCAGCAGCCCGGTCATCACGCTGCCGACCACCTTGCCGCGGTGCGCGTCGGGGGCGAGCGTCGCGGCGGCGGGCACGATGTCCTGCGCCATTGTCGCGGCCAGCCCGATCGCGAGGCTCGCGACCAGCAGCATACCGACCGACGGCGATGCGCCGGCCAGCAGCAGCGCGATGCACAGCGCGGCCGCCTTCGCGAGGATGATGCGGCGGCGGTCGTAGCGGTCGCCGAGCGGCGCAAGGAACAGGATGCCGAGCGCGTAGCCGAGTTGCGTCATCGTCGGCACGAAGCCGATGGCTGACGTGCTGCCCGCGTTGCCGCCGATCTCGGCGCCCAGCACGCCCAGCATCGGCTGGCTGTAGTAGAGCGAGGCCACGCCGAGCCCGGTGCCGGTGGCCAGCAGCAGCACCATCGGCAGCGGGACGTTGCCGGACGGCGTCAAGGCGATCGGCGTGGCATGCGTTGAATGAATGGTGGACATCTCGCGTAAACCCTGAGTTCTGGAACGAAGGGCTGGAGTGTCTCCAGGACAGCGGCGCCTGGGTAGCCCGGCGGCTTGCAGAATTGCTATACGCTGGACGCATGAGCACGTCCACTCCCCACGCCACCGCGCCGGCCGACCGCATCGAGCTGATGGAAACCTTCGTGCGCATCGTCGAGGCCGGCAGCCTGTCGGCCGCGGCGCTGCAGATGGGCGCGACGCAACCCACGGTGAGCCGGCGGTTGCAGGCGCTGGAACGCTCGCTCGGGCTGCGGCTGCTGCAGCGTTCGACCCATGCGATGACGCTGACCGCCGACGGCGAGCGCTGCTACGAGGGCGCGAAGGAGCTGATCGCGAGCTGGAAGGCCTTCGAGTCCGAGTTGCGCGGCGCCGACGACGAGCCCGAGGGCCTGCTGCGCGTGATCGCGCCGCATGCCTTCGGCCAGCAGCTGCTGGTCGGGCCGCTGTCCGACTACATGCGCGCTCACCCGCGCGTCACCGTCGAGTGGCTGCTGCACGACAGCACGCAGGACCGGACGCAGGACAGCACGCCGGATTTCGTCGGCGAGGGCATCGACTGCGCGATCCAGGTCGGCGAGGTGACCGACCCCTCGGTGGTCGCGATCAAGCTGTCGGAGGTGCCACGCATCGTGGTGGCCGCGCCTTCGCTGATGGCCGGGCGCGCCATGCCGGTGCATGCGCGCGATCTCGCCGCGTTGCCCTGGTTGAGTGCACGCAACTTCTACCGCACCGAGGTGCTGCTGAGCCATGTCGACAGCGGCGAGGCGCACCGCGTGGGCTTCCGCCCGCGCCTCACCACCGACAGCTTCTATGCATTGCGCAGTGCCGCGGTGCGCGGCATCGGCATCGGGCTGATGTCGACCTGGATGCTCGCCGACGAGATCGCGGCCGGAAGGCTGGTGCATCTTGCACCGCAGTGGCGCGCGGCGGCGCTGCCGGTGCACCTGATCTACCCGCCGTCGCGCTTCCATCCGGCGCGGCTGCGGCGTTTCGTCGAGGCGATGAAGGCCGCGCTGCCGGCGGCGCTGGCCGAGGTCACGCGTCCGATCTGATCAACCCTGTCGCGGTCATGGGATGGACAGCCGTCGGCAAGAGCCCCGAAAGTCGCGGTCGCGGCATCGCATGGATGCCGTTTCAAGGAGGCTCATGAACAACACCAAGCAATTCGATCGATTCCGATGCAAGGCTGCGGCGGCTGTCGCGGCCGGCCTGCTGGCCGCCGCCGGCGCGGCGCAGGCCACCACCGTGCAACCCGGCCTCGGCCAGTGGGTGGCCTTCGATGTCGACGAGCAGAGCGCTGCGTCGTCCGGCCTCGAATGGATCGACATCAGCGACGGTTCGCTGCTGTCGTTCAGTTTCGCGATCACGGCGCCGACCTGGCTGCGCGTGGTCGATGCGGGCTACGCCGGCGACAGCTTCAACGTGCGGGTGAACGGCCAGAACTGGTCGACCAGCGACGTGCCGGCCGGCAGCGTCGGCGCGTCGCCGAACGTCGGCCTGAACTTCGACGCGGCCTGGGCCAACCCGGCCTACAGCCACGGTGCGTGGCTGCTGAGCACGCCGGGCGACTACACCGTCACCGGTTCGCTGCTGCACAGCGTGGGACTCGATGGCACGCCGCTGAACGCGACCGTCGGTGCGGTGATGCTGTCACCGGTGCCCGAGCCGGCCGCGTGGGCGCTGATGCTCGCCGGGCTGGCCGCAGTCGGCATCGCCGCGCGCCGCCGCTCGAACCCGGCCGCCTGAAGCGGCTCTTCCTGCACACCGCATCGATCGCATCGAAAGGATCCCCATGTTCACCGTTCGTCAGCTGGCCGCGACGGCCGCCGTGGCGCTGTGCGCCTGCGCGCCCGTCACCGCGACCCAGGGCACGGCGCCCGTCCACGTCAAGATCATCGGTTTCAACGATTTCCACGGCAACCTGCAGTCGCCGGGCAACTTCAGCCCGGCCACGCAGAGCTCGTCCAGCGGCGCCGGCCTGGTGCCCGCGGGCGGTGCCGACATGCTGGCCGGCTTCGTCACGCGGCTGAAGGCGCAGAACCCGCTGAACGCGGTGGTCGGTGCCGGCGACATCGTCGGCGCGTCGCCGCTGGTGTCGGCGCTGTTCCACGACGAGCCGACGGTCGAGGCGATGAACCGCATCGGCCTGGAGTTCAACGCGGTCGGCAACCACGAGTTCGACCACGGCTCGCCCGACCTGCTGCGCCTGCAGCGCGGCGGCTGCGCGACGCTGCCGGGCGGCGCGGCCGACCCCAACAGCTGCCGCGGTGCGCAGGTCGGCACGCCGGTGCCGTTCGAGGGCGCGAAGTTCAAGTGGCTGTCGGCCAACGTCTATGTCAGCGCGACCGGCAAGACGCTGCTGCCGGCCTACGGCATCAAGAGCTTCGACGGCGTGCGCATCGCCTTCATCGGCATGACGCTGCGCGACACGCCGACCATCGTGACGCCCAGCGGCGTCGCCGGCCTGGAGTTCCGCAACGAGGCCGACACCGTCAACGCGCTGGTGCCGCGGCTGCGCGCGCTCGGCGTCGAGGCGATCGTCGTGCTGGTGCACCAGGGCGGCTCGCAGGTCGGCAGCAACGAGATCAACGGCTGCGCCGGCGGCCTGGCCGGCTCGGCCATCGCCGACGTGGTGCGAAACCTCGACAACGCGGTCGACCTGGTGGTCAGCGGCCACACCCACACCGCCTACAACTGCCAGCTGCCGAACGCGACCGGGCGCCTGGTGCCGGTGACGCAGGCGGGCGCGTTCGGGCGGGTCGTCAGCGACATCGACCTGACGATCAACCCGTCGAACGGCGACGTGATGTCGGTCAGTGCGACCAACCGCGTCGTCGACCGCAGCGATGCGGCGACCACGCCGAATGCGGCGGTCGCGGCGCTGGTCTCGGCCTACGACGCGCTGGTCGCGCCGATCGCGAACCAGGTGATCGGCAGCATCACACAGGCGCTGCCGGTGACCGCCGACGCGGCCTGCAACACGCCGGCCGGCGAGCTGATCGCCGATGCGCAGCTCGCGGCCACCGCGGCACCGACATTCGGCGGCGCGCAGTTCGCGCTGATGAACCGCGGCGGCGTGCGCAGCCCGGGCTTCAACTTCACGTCGAGCGCGGTCGGCGAGGGCGACGGCAACATCACCTACGGCGAGGCCTTCACGGTGCAGCCGTTCGGCAACAGCCTGGTGACGCTGACGCTGACCACGCAGAACGTGAAGGACGTGCTCGAACAGCAGTTCGCCGGCTGCCGCGGCCAGCTCACGACCGCGACGCGGCTGATGGTGCCGAGCGCCGGGCTGCGCTACACCTGGGACGGCAGCGCCGCCTGCAACGCGCGCGTGCGCAGCCTGACGCTGACGACCGCGGCCGGCACCGAGACGCTGGTGGATGCGGCCGGCACGGTGCTGACCCCGCAGAAGACCTGGCGCGTGACGATCAACAACTTCATGGCGACCGGCGGCGACGGCTTTTCGACCTTCCAGCAGGGCACGTCACTGCTGGGCGGCGCGCAGGACATCGATGCGCTGACGGCCTACCTCGCAGCCTTCAAGGCACCGAACGCGGCCTACAACCCGGCTGCGCCGGCGCTGGGCAAACCGCGCGTGCTGCGGGTCAACCCACCGGCGGGCGGCGGCACCTGCCCGCTCGGCGCGGATGTGAACCCCTGAAGTTGATCTGACGCAAGCCAATCCCGACCCGCTGGGGTGGATTGGCCTCTGACGCGGCCGGCTGGCTTCTTATAATTTTTGCTGCTGCATCGCAGCAAGCCGCATCCACACCCACCTGCACAAGGAGCCGAGATGGAAGTCGACAAGCTGGTCACCGTCTATGGGTTTTCGCTGTTCGACCTCGAGTCGGGCCAGCAATTGCCGTCCACGTTCAAGGCGCCGCGCTCGGTGATCGAGCACGACTTGCTGGGCGTCGTGATGGAAGGCACGGCCGAGCTGGTCGATGCGGAAGCACTCGACGACCAAGGCCGCTTCCGCCGCGTCGCGACGGCCTGGGGCGACCTGACGGTCTGATGGCCTGACGCTCGTCAGTCTTTCGACAGGGCGTCGTCCGCCTTCGGGCGGCCGGTTTTCAGGCTGGGCACGCTGTTCAGCGCGGCCAGCAGGGCCTTGTCGGCCATCGCGTTCAGCGCCGCGATGCCGGCGCGCAGGAGTTCGCTCTTCTTGGTCGGGCGCTTCAGCGCGGCCGCGCGCAGCTTCAGCACGTCGAGCAACTGGTACTCCGATTTCGGGATCGTGAAGCTGTCGCGCACCAGCTTGTGCTTGGGCTTCTCGGCGACCGGCTTTGCGGCGGGGGCCGCGGCCTTCGTCGGAGCGGCTTTCTTGGCGGCAACCTTCTTGGCTGCGACCGGGGTCTTCCTTGCCGGAGCGGCAGCGGTCTTCGTGGTGGTCCTCGTGGTGGTCTTGGCGGCGGTCTTGCGTGGGGTCGGTGATGTGGTCATCGGCTTGACTTCAATGGTTTATACGATATATACCGTTTATACCAGACCTTGACGCGGCGCCATACCGGAGCGGCCCGAGGTCCGGTGAATGGAGCGCATCATGGAGACAAGACGTCTTCGCGAACGACTCGGCCTGATGTCGATCGGCGCATTGATGATGGACCCGCAGTTCGTGCGGAGCGCGGCGCAAGACCGGGGCGACGAGGTTGCCTCGTCCGACACCGATCCGCCGGGCGATGATCTGCCGACGCTTCGCGCGCGTTGGCACACCGGTTGGGACCGCTGGCGCGCGCGCCTGACCCGAGCAAAACCCTGATTCCCATTCCCCATGCATGAGATCGAGCTGAAGTTCCAGATCCCCGAGTCCCGATTCACGCACTTGCGACAACGCTTCCTGCAGGGCCGCACCGAGGCCGTGCGGATGCAGGCGCATTACTTCGACACCGCCGACGGGCTGCTGGCCGGCCACGAGATCGCGTTGCGCCTGCGGCTCGAAGGCTCGCAATGGGTGCAGACGCTGAAGGCCAGCGGCGCGCACGGCGTGTCGCGGCTTGAGCACAACGCGGCGTTGCCGGCCGACGCCGCGCGCGACGGCTCGCCCACCCTCGACATCGACCGCCACCGCGGCTCGCCGGCCCACCAGCGGCTGGTCGACGTGCTCGGCGACACGGTCTTGCACGAGGTGTTCCGCACCGAGGTCGACCGCATCGTGCGCGTCTTCACGCTGCCGGGTGGTGCCGAGATCGAGGCGGCGCTCGACACCGGGCAGGTCGTCGCCGGGGCCGCGACGCACCCGCTGCGCGAGATCGAGTTCGAATGGAAGGCCGGTCCGCTGCACAGCCTGTTCGCGCTGGCCTCTGACTGGGTGGCCGAACACGGCCTGTGGCTCGACATCGTCTCGAAGGCCGAGCGCGGCACCTTGCTGTCGCGCGGGCAAAGCCACCCGGTGGCGGCACGCGCCAAGCCGCCGCAGCTGGCTGCGGATGCCGACGGGCCGGTGCTCGCACGGGCGGCGATCGGTTCCTGCCTGGCGCAGGTGCTGCGCAACGCCAGCGCCGTGGCCTCCGGCAGCCGCCAGCCGGAGCATGTGCACCAACTGCGCATCGGCCTGCGGCGCCTGCGTGTCGTGCTGCGCGAGATGGCGCCGCTCGACTGCGGGCTCGACCCGGGCTGGGAGGCACCGATCGCCGAGCTGTTCCGTCTGCTTGGCACCGACCGCGACCAGCAGATCCTGGAGGACGAGACGGCCGACGCGCTGGCGGCGGCGGGTGCGCCGCCGCTGACGCGGCCCCGTTTGCCGGCAGGCGCCGAGCCGCTCGATGCGCGCGTGCAGCACGCGGAGGTGCAGCAGGTGCTGCTGGCGGTGCAGGCCTATGCGATGGAAGCGTCGGCGGTGAGCGGTGGCGCGCACGAAGGCCCGGCCGTGGCCACCCTCGGCGACCGACTCGATGCCCTGTTGCACCGCCTGATCGACCATTCACGCGGGTTCGTCGATGCCTCTGTCGACGACCAGCACGCGGTGCGCAAGGAACTGAAGCGGCTGCGCTACCTGGCCGAGTTCATCGCGCCGCTGTACCGCGACAAGCCGGTCGCGCGCTTCTTCGACGCGCTGGCGCCCGCGCAGGACGCACTGGGCAAGCACAACGACCTCGCGGTGGCGCTGGCCGCCTACCGCGAGCGCGCCGTGGCCGAGCCCGAAGCCTGGTTCGCGGTCGGCTGGCTGGCCGCGCAGCAGGCGCGTTCGGCCCGCGCGGCGCGCAAGGCGCTGAAGCGCGCCGGCCAGGCCGAGCCGTTCTGGCACGGCAAGCCGCGCGGCTGATGGGGGTCAACCCGCGAGCGCGGCGTCCACCACCCGCTGTGCCTCGTCGAGCAGGCGCTGCAGGTGCGCCGCGTCGCGGAAGCTCTCGGCGTAAATCTTGTAGATGTCCTCGGTGCCCGATGGCCGCGCCGCGAACCAGCCGTTCGCGGTGACCACCTTGATGCCGCCGATCGCCGCGCCGTTGCCCGGCGCGTGGCTCAGCACCTGCACGACCGGGTCGCCGGCCAGCTCGGTCGAGCGTATCTGCTGCGGCGACAGCGCCGCGAGCTGCTTCTTCTGCGCCGCCGTCGCGGCCGCCGACAGCCGGCCCGCGACCGGCCGGCCGAGCGCGCCGGCCAGCTCGTCGTACACGGCACCCAGGTCGCGGCCCTGCGTCGCGGTGATCTCGGCCGACAGCAGCGCGGCGGCGATGCCGTCCTTGTCGGTGCTCCACGCGCTGCCGTCGCGGCGCAGGAAGCTCGCGCCGGCGCTCTCTTCGCCGGCGAAGCCGAGGCTGCCCTTCAGCAGCCCGTCGGCGAACCACTTGAAGCCGACCGGTGCATCGAACAGCGGGCGGCCGAGGCGCGCGGCGATGCGCTCGATCAGCTGCGTCGTGACGACGGTCTTCGCGATGCCGGTCTCGCTCGCCCAACCCGGCCGGTGCCGGAACAGGTGATCGATCATCAGCGACAGGTAGTCGTTCGGCGGCAGCAGGCCGGCGTGCGGCGTCACGATGCCGTGGCGGTCGTGGTCGGTGTCGCACGAGAACGCGACGTCGAAGCGATCCTTCAGCGCGACCAGCCGGTGCATCGCGTACGGCGACGACGGGTCCATGCGGATCTTGCCGTCCCAGTCGAGCGACATGAAGCGGAACGTCGGGTCGACCTCTTCGCTGACGACGGTCAGGTCGAGGCGGTGCTGCTCGGCGATGGCACGCCAGTAGTGCACGCCGGCGCCGCCCAGCGGGTCGACGCCCATGCGCACGCCGGCAGCGCGGATCGCGTCGAGGTCGATCACCTGGCCGAGTTCGCCGACATAGGTGTGGAGGTAGTCGTGGCGGCGCGTGGTGTCGGCCCGCAGCGCGCGCGGTGCAGGCATGCGCTTCACGTCTTTCAGCGCGGTCTCGAGGTGGCGGTTCGCCGCGGCCTGGATCCAGCCGGTGATGGTTTCATCGGCCGGGCCGCCGTTCGACGGGTTGTACTTGAAGCCGCCGTCGCGCGGCGGGTTGTGCGAGGGCGTCATCACGATGCCGTCGGCCAGGCCCTGGCGTGATTCGATGCGCCCGCGGTTGTGCACCAGGATCGCGTGCGACACCGCCGGCGTCGGCGTGAACTCGTCGCCCTCGGCCAGCATCACCGTGACGCCGTTGGCCGCCAGCACCTCGAGCGCGGTGGCCGCGGCCGGCGCTGACAGCGCATGCGTGTCGACGCCGAGGAACAGCGGCCCGGCTATGCCGGCCTGGCGCCGGTGATCGCAGATGCCTTGCGCGATCGCGAGCACATGCCATTCGTTGAACGAGCGGTCGAGCGACGAGCCGCGGTGGCCGGAGGTGCCGAACGCGACGCGCTGCGCCGGCACCGAGGGATCGGGGCGATCGTCGACGTACGCGGCGAGCAGCCGGCCGACATCGATCAGCACCGAGGCGGGTGCCGGTTGCCCGGCGAGTTCATGCGTTGTGCTCATGCGGTCGATGATAGGCAGCGGGCCTCGCGGTGCAGGTGTCGCCGTGTGGCGGGCAGGGCTTTTCGCGATCCCGGTTGCGGCTTCGCATCGCGTCTGCGGCGCTCCCGACGCCGCCCCTAAGGTACGGACCGTTCACCGGGTTTCCATCGCTGCGTCGCAGCGTGCCTGCGGTGATGCGTCGAAAGCGTCTCGATCATGAAGATTCCATTCACCCAACTTCTTCAGGCCGGGGCGCACTTCGCACCGGCCAACGGTGGCCTGCAGAGCCAGGGCCTGCCGGGCGTGGCGGGGCAGCAGGGCCTGGCCCTGCATGGCGGCCAGCAGCAGGGTGCCTTCATCGACCAGGTGATGGGCGGCCTGCAGCTCCCCAAGCTTTCGATCGGCAACGATGACGAGGCGGGCGACCCCGGCATGTCGTCCTCATCGCTGTCGGCGATGATGACGCTGCCGCAGATGCCGCAATCGCAGCCGCAGCAGGCACTGGCGGCACCGCAGGGCGGCCAGTGCGCCGCCGCGCAGCAAGGTGCGCCGGCTGCTCAGAGCGGTCCGGTGATGCCGTCGGCCAACGACAAGGCGCCGCCGGGGGCTTCGGCGCAAAGCATCGTCGACGGCAACCCGACGCTGAAGAACCTGGGCAACCAGAGCGGCGTGAAGGACAACCTGAAGAAGCAGTGCGGCGACTGGGACGATCCGTCGAAGAGCCCGCAGGAGCGTGCCGACTCGGCGCAGCGCGCGTCCAACGTCGTCGACTGGGTCAAGGGCGCGAAGGACCGCGATGGCGACGTGCGCGACAAGGAGGTGAGGACGAACGGCAAGATCGAAGGCTTCACGAAGGACGGCGACGCGCGCCACGGCACCGAGGCCGGCCTGCTGCAGGACTTCGGCAAGTACGGCTACGGGCACCTGAAGGCCGACCAGCGGCTCGACCAGACCAACGACGGCCACGTGAAGAAGAACGGCACCAACATGGACAACGCCGAGTACATCGGCCACAAGATCCTCGACGGCCTGTCGAAGGCCTTCAACTTCATCGGCGACCTGATCAAGAACACGATCGGCAAGATCCCGGGCCTGGGCAAGGTGTTCTCGGCGCTGGCCGAACTCGGCACCAAGACGATCGGCGGTGCGCTGCACGTGGCCGACACCGCGGTGATCGGCGGCGACGTGAAGAAGGCCGGCGTCGAGATGGGGGCGAGCCTGACGGAGACGGCCGTCGGCTTCGCGGACCCGACCGGCCTGGGCGCCAAGGCGGCCGGCGATGCGGTGCGCGGCAGCTACAAAGGCTGACGCAGCAGAAGCTGTGCTTGCACACAGTACTGTATGAAGATACAGTTATCGCCTCGGAGGTCACCCATGTACGCACAACTTCGCCAGAACTATCGTCCCCGCGGCCAGCGCATCCCGGCTTGGCTGGTTCGCGTCTGGCGCTGGCTTTGAACCAGAGGCAGGGGCGGTGCGCTATCGGTTCAGCGCATCGACCTGCCGCTTCGCCTCATCCACATCCTTGTTGAGTTCCGCGAGGTAGCGGCTTCGCTCCTCGCTGCTCCATTCGGCATCGGAAAAATTGTCGAGCGCATACGCCTTGCTGGTGTGCACGCTGCCCACCTGCCTCGGCAGCATCGCGCGGTCCGGAAAGCGGTCGGGCACGAGCAGGAAGCCCTGCACGTCGCGCAACGTCAGCGGGAATGCCGGCTGGCCGTCGCGCACCAGCTTGCCGAACAGGCGCAGCCTGAACTCCTGCTCGCCGACCGCGACCTCGTCGTTGAAGCTCAGCAGTGCGAACGGCTTGCCGGCCGCATCGTCGACGCGCGCGCTGACGACATAGCGGCCGGGCTGCGCGACCTTTGCCTTCAAGAAGAAATCGAGCGAGCCCGCTTGCAGCGCCTCGCGCACGCCGGCCCATTCGGCGGGCACCAGCGGGTTGTAGACCAGGTCGAAGTTGACGTTGCCGAGCTGGCCCGCCTGGTTCAGGTAGGCCTGGATGCGGATCGTGCCGGCGAAGTCCGCAAAGCCCTGCGTCGACGGCTGCAGCACCGCGGCGAGGCTGCCGTCCGCGGCTTCGGTGAACGGCACCGGCACCTGCGGCAGGCCTGCCGGCCGGCGTGCATCGGGCAGGTCGAAGGCCACCGCACGTGTCACCAGCAGCACCAGCGGGCGATCGTCGTCGTCGACGGCACGCACCGTCAGGCGCACCGATTCGGCGCCGCTCGCGAACACCCGGTCCTGCGTGCTGCGCACATGCACGCCCTTGGCCGGCTGACCGCCGGGCGTGCGTAGCGGCATCTCCTCGGCCACCGGATCGAACGGACGCAGCTGGTCGGGGTGCTCGGCCAGCGGACGCGCCTCATGCGGGTAGCGCGTCGACGTCTTGTACTTGGCGAGCGTGTCTTCGGAGCGCGCGAGGCGCTGCTGCCACAGGTCGAGCTGCGCGCGGCGCGCCTGCACCGCGCTCGCGCTGAATGACGCCGGCTGAGGCGCGACCGGTGCTGCGACCGCGGCCGCGACCACCGGTGCCGGCGAGGGCGCCGGCACCTCCGCCGGCGCATCGCGCCCGAAGCTCAATGCCGCCATCAGCGCGACCCCCATCGCGCACGCGGCGGCGACCAGCGCCGGCTTGCCCATGCGTCTTGCCTCTCGAAGCCGTCAGCGAGCGTTGGTCACCATGTCGGCGCGGACCTTGGACACCACGCCTTCCCAGTTCTTGTTCGTGTAGTGGTTGAAGGCCTCGGCATCGTCGCGGAACACCACCGAATGGTTGCTCCATTTCGCGCGCCCGCCTTCGTTGTTCGCGGTGCCCAGCGTCAGGTCGTTGCAGAACCAGTCGCTCGGGTTGCAGAAGCTCGCGCCCGAGCTGCCCGACACGCCGCCGCTCGAGTGGTACGCGACGACCTCGTCGTCCTGCCCCGGCAGCACGAAGGAGTACAGCGTGCCCTTGGAGCCGGCGTACATGTAGAACCAGCTCGCGCGGGTGTTGTTGTGGTCGTACATGGCGCGCGCGGTGGAGGTCTTCAGGTCCGACACCAGCGGTTCCGAGACGGCCCAGTCGCCCGCATCGGCGAGTTCGCTGCCGCCACCGGCGCCGGCCGCGATGTCGACCCATTTGATGTTCCAGCCGGTCTGGGTCGTGCCGTCGCTGTTGCCGCATTCACCGGTCGAGCTCGCGATCGGGTTCTTCTTGTAGCGCGCGGTGCCGCCGTACAGCGAGAGCGCGTAGCCGATCATCAGGTCGCCGGCGCTGTGGGCCGCGACGTAGCACCAGTTCGGCCCGGTGCAATAGCAGTCGAGCGCATTGCGCACGAGATAGTTCTGGTCGGAGACGTGGTTGAAGCCGTCCCAGTTGACCGACTTCTTGTTGACGCCGGCCTCGACGGTCGACGGCCCCCAGTAGCTGAAGTCGGCGTAGTTGCCGAGGATGCCGCCGCCGGTGCGGCCGTTGATCCACAGCGAGTAGTTGGTGGCCAGTGCCGCCGTCGTCAAGCCGACGAGCACGGCGCCGATCCCGGCCAGGCACAGCCGCGTGAGGTGTCGCATCGAGTCCCCCTGTCTGTTATGGAAATCGGCTGTTGTGAAACCGATCTCGCGAGGCCCGAAAAGTACGCTCGTGCGGAAAAGTGCAGAAGCCCGAAGTTCCCCTCTTGACGAGTCCTCAAAGGCCACACAGCTTGCGGAACGGCCCCAGCACCGCCTCGCCGCGGAAGGGCTTGACGATCCAGCCGGTCACGCCGATCGCCTTGGCGCGCTCGCGCATCTCGGCGTTGTCCTCGGTGGTCAGCATCACGATGTGCACCGCCGAGTTCCCGAGCTCGGTGCGGATCTTCTCGGCCATCGTCAGGCCGTCCATGTTCGGCATGTTGATGTCGCTCACCACCAGCTTGATCGACGGGTCGAGCGCCAGCTGGCGCAGGCCGTCGCGGCCGTCGTTGGCCTGGGCCACGTCGAAGCCGTTTTGCCGCAGGAAGGTGCAGACGATCTCGCGCATCGTGTGGGAGTCGTCGACGACCAGGATCTGGGCCATTCAGCGGCTTCTCTTCAGAAGAATTCCAGCTCGCCGGTGCTGTCGGCGACGGAGGCGGGATTCGAGAACTCGACGAAGGCCTCGGGGCGGAACAGCAGGTTGAAGATGAAGCGCTGCACGATGGTCAGCGAGCGCTGGCGCGGGTGGCGCGGGTCTGACAGCTGGTAGCGGATGCACAGCTGCGGGTCCTGCGAGCCGAACGAGATGTACTTCTGCTCGTGGTTGATCACGATCGGCACCTGCGTCTGCTGCGTCGGGAACGCCTCGGGCGGGATGTAGTGGTTCTTGAACGCGCCCCAGATCAGGTTCGTGGTCTCGGCGATCAGGTTGTTCAGCTCGCGGAAGCCCAGGTCGCCGCCGACGCCCTCGAAGCCCATGCCCTGGGCCATGCCCTGGCGCAGCGCGCCTTCCTCGGCCTGCAGCATCATGTAGCCGCGGCACCAGGTGCTCTCCAGCGCGATCAGCGTCGACACCTGGCCGTAGATGATGCGGTCGTGCACCACGTAGGGCGGCTCGGCCTCCACCGTTGCGTTCGGGAACATCGAGCGGATGGCCTTGCAGGTCAGCTCGACGATGCCGTGCACCAGCGCCATCGGGTAGCGCAGGCCGAACAGGCTTCGGTCGATGTGGACGCGCAACTCGTCGAGCCGGCCGCTGGCCCACGGGTGCGTGATGCAGCGCGTCTCGTCGTCGGTCAGCGCCCGCGTACTGGTGCGGCGCAGGAAGATCGGCAGCTCCGGACGCTGGCGGTGCAGGGCCTGCGCGAGCTTCAGGCTGTCGGGTTCGTCGCAGGGCAGGTCTTCGGCCAGCAGCACGCCAGCCAGGTCCTTGTGCTGGGCCAGCGCCTCCATCGCGTCGGCCGCGGCGCGCGGCACGGTGATGATGCCGAGCGTCTCGCAGAACGCGAGCAGCTCGGGATAGTGCTTCGGATCGTGCTCGAGCAGCAGGATCTTGGCGGCGAGGAAAGCGGTATCGGCCATGGGAGGGGTTATCGGCAGCATGGCAGGGGGCTGAAAGCATCCTCAATCTTTTTGTCGCTTGCCGTGCCGATGTGCCGGGGGCCTCGCGACGGCCCGTCAGATAATTCACGGGCTTTTGTTCCCATCTCTTCCAGAGGATTCCCATGCTCCAACGTCCGACAGCCGTTCTCGCGGCTGCATGCGCCTTGCTGATCGCCGGTTGCGCCACCGAAAGCTCCCGCACGCTGGAGGTCGCGAAGACGCAGGCCGCCGCAGCGCCGTTCAACGGCACGCGCCTGCCGGTGTCGGTCGGCAAGTTCGACAACCGCTCCAGCTTCATGCGCGGCGTGTTCTCCGACGGCGTCGACCGCCTCGGCAGCCAAGCCAAGACGACGCTGGTCGCGCACCTGCAGCAGTCGCAGCGCTTCTCGGTGCTCGACCGCGACAACCTGTCCGAGACCGGCCAGGAAGCCAAGCTGCAGGGCACGGCGCAGACGCTGCGCGGCGCGTCGTACGTGGTGACCGGCGACATCTCCGAGTTCGGCCGCAAGGAGGTCGGCGACCACCAGCTGTTCGGCCTGTTCGGCCGCGGCAAGACGCAGATCGCCTACGCGAAGATCACGCTCAACATCGTCAACAGCCTCACCGCCGAGGTCGTCTACTCGGCGCGCGGCGCCGGCGAATACGAGTTGTCGAACCGCGAGGTGCTGGGCTTCGGCGGCACCGCCAGCTACGACGCGACGCTGAACGGCAAGGTGCTCGACCTCGCGATGCGCCAGGCGGTCGACGACCTCGTCACCGCGAAGGACAGCGGCCAGTGGGGCAAGGACGCTGCCAAGTGAGGGGCCGCCTCCTGGTTGCCGCCTGCGCGGTGGCGCTGCTGGCCGGCTGCGCCAAGCCGCGCCCGCCGCTGTACCTGTGGGAGTCGTTCCCGCGCCAGCAATACGACGCGCTGCAGCGCGGCGGCGCCGGCGCGCAGGAGCAGATCGCCGCGCTCGAAGAGCACGTCGTGAAGGCGCGGGCGCAGAACGCGGCGCTGCCGCCCGGCCTGCGTGCCCACCTCGGCATGCTGAAGCTGTCGATCGGCGACCCCGGCGAAGCACGCCAGCTCTGGCTGGCCGAAAAGCTGGCGTTTCCGGAATCGGCACCCTACATGGACCAGTTGCTGAAGCGCCTGGACGGCCCGGTGACCAAGGCGGAGAAACCGGCATGACGCTCGCTCGTTCACTGTTTCGATCGGTCGCGTTGACGGCCGCCGTCGCCACGGCCGCGTTGCTCGGCGGCTGCGCGACCTCGCCGGCCTACGACTACACGGCCTTCAATCGCGCCAAGCCGCGCTCGCTGCTGGTGCTGCCGCCGCTGAACGAATCGCCCGAGATCAGCGCGACCGCGTCCGTCTGGAGCCACGCGACCCGGCCGCTGGCCGAGGCGGGCTACTACGTGCTGCCGGTCACGCTGGTCGACGAGACCTTCCGCCAGAACGGCGTGGACACCGCGCACGACGCCCAGGAGGTCTCGCCGAAGAAGCTGCGCGAGTTCTTCGGTGCCGACGCGGCGGTCTACATCAAGGTGCGCAAGTACGGCGCCAGCTACGCGGTGCTGTCGAGCGAGACGCGGGTCGAGGTCGAGGCCCGCATCGTCGACCTGCGCAGCGGCGAGCTGCTGTGGAACGGCTCGGCCGTGGCCAGCTCGTCCGAGGAGCAACAGCAGTCGCAGGGCGGCCTGATCGGCGCGCTGGTGGGCGCGCTGGTGCGGCACGTCATGGCCAACGCGACCGACGATTCGTACCGCTGGGCCGGGGTGGCCGACGACCGCATGCTGGGGGCGCCGCGCCGCAACGGCGTGCCGCCGGGGCCGCGCTCGCCGCTGCACGGGCAGCCGATGCCGGTGCAGTAGGCGAAGCCGTCATCGCATCCGGCTGCGCCCGCGTGCCCCAGGCATGCGCGGCCAGCCGGAACGCGAGCAGCGCTGCCGCGATGCCGGCGAAGACCCCGGCCGACACATGGCCCAGCTTCGCCTGCAGCACGCCGTGCAGCGCGGCGAGCACGGTGGCGGCATACACCAGCCGGTGCAGCCGCAGCCAGTGCCGCTTCAGCCGGCGGATCGCCCCCTGTGTCGAGGTCAGCGCGAGCGGCAACAGCAGCAACAGCGACGCCGAGCCGAGCGCGATGAACGGCCGCTCGGCCAGGTCCTGTGCATAGGCGCGCAGCGTGCCGGCATCGAAGCCCAGGTACAGCCCGAGGTGCACCACCGCGTAGCCGAAGCTCCACAGCCCGAGCTGGCGGCGCTGGCGGATCAGCGCGTTCCAATCGCCGATGCGGCGGCCGAAACGCAAGGCCACCGACCGCGACAACCACACCGACAGGCGGCGCAGCGGCGTGACCGCGAGCGTCGCCAGCAGCAGGCTCATCGCCCACCAGCCGCTCGCATGCGTCAACGCGGCGATGGGGTCGGGCCCGAGCGTGCTGGCCGCGAACCCGATCGACCAGCGCAGCGCCGGCGCCGCGCACAGCACAAAGGTCAGCGGCGTCAGCGCGCCGGCCTGCAGCACAGAGCGCAGCACGGCGGCGCGCCTAGAAATTCCGGGCGAGGTCCATGCTGGCATACAGCGACGCGACCTCAGCCGCGTACCCGTTGAAGGGCAGGGTGGGACGCTTGGCGAGCTCGCCCAGTCGCAGCTCGCGGCGTTGCGACCAGCGCGGGTGCGGCACCTCGGGGTTCACGTTGCCGAAGAAGCCGTACTCCGACGGCGCGGCCTGCATCCAGGTGGTGACCGGCGGCAGCTCCATCAGGCGGATGTGCGTGATGGCCTTCGGGCTCTTGAAGCCGTACTTCCACGGCACGGCGAGCCGCAATGGCGCGCCGTTCTGCGGTGGCAGCGCGCTGCCGTACAGGCCGGTGGCCACCAGCGTCAGCGGGTGCATGGCCTCGTCGATGCGCAGCGCTTCGGTGTAGGGCCAGTCGAGCATCGGCCGGCGCTGGCCATACATCTCGGACGGCCGCAGCACCGAGATGAACTGCACGTGGCGTGCGCGCGAGGTCGGCGCGACGAGCTTCAGCAGTGCGGCCAGCGGAAAGCCGCGCCATGGCACCACCATCGACCAGCCCTCGACGCAGCGCAGCCGGTAGAGGCGGTCTTCCTGCGGGAAGCGGCGCAGCAGCTCATCGAGGTCGAAGCGGCGCGGGCGTTCGACCTCGCCGTCGACGGTGACGGTCCAAGGCGTCGTGCGGAAGTCCTCGGCGAGCTTCCAGACGGCCGCCTTGTCGGGCGAGAACTCGTAGTAGTTGTTGTGCCGGGTCGCGGCTTCGCGCGGGGTGATGTCGTCGGCGGTGAGGGCGGGGGCCGAGGTGGCAGCGGCCGGGCCGGCCAGCGCGGCGCCGGTCAGCGTGAGCAGCTGGCGGCGATCGATCCGCAGGCGCTGCGGCGTGATCTCACTCGGGGACGGGGTCATGCGGGTGTTCGGCGAGGGTGGCAGGCCTCCAGGTCTTCGACTTGCGGCCAGTGGAGGCGCAGGGGACATCTGTCTTGATTCGCGGCGATGCTTTCCGGCGATGGTGGCAGTCGATGAAAAACCTCGACGTCCATTTCTGCGGGTGGGGCCAGGACTGGTTGCTGGGCCGGCTGACCGACAACGACGCGCAGCTGCTGTTCGAATACTCGCCTGAGGCGCTGAAGCGTGGCATTGAGTTCTCGGCGTGGCGTTTGCCGTTGCGGCCTGAGGCCCGTGGCGGCATCCCAAGCTCACAGTTCCACTTGCCCGGGCTGTTGGCGGATGCGCTGCCCGACGGCTGGGGCTTGTTGCTGATGGACAAGCTCGTCCTGCAAAGTGGCCGTGATCCGACTCGCTTGTCGCCGCTCGACCGGCTGGCCTTCGTCGGTGAGCGCGCGATGGGGGCTCTGGCGTTTCGACCGGCAGACGATCTGGAACCTGTCGAAGAAGATCTCTCGCTGCTGCAACTCGGCACGGCGGCAAAGGCGGTGGTCGCAGGGAACGATGTTGATGCCTTGAACGCGCTCGTGATGCTCGGCGGAGCACCGCAAGGTGCGCGGCCCAAGGTGCTGGTGCGCTTCGATCCGGACAGCCGCCAGCTCACCACGCGCGAGGACGGCCTCGGCACGCCCTGGATGGTCAAGTTCCCCGCGCACCGAGCACTTCAGCCTGGGCCGCGCGATGTCGGCCTTCGGCGTCGAGCGCTTCGACCGTGTGGATGCGGGCGCGGGCGCGTTGCGCGTGCCGGTGCATTCCTTCGCCGGCGCGCTGCACGCCGATTTCCGCCTGCCGTCGCTGGACTACCAGACCGTGCTGCGCGCCACCCGCTTCTTCACGCGCGACGAAGTGGAGGTGAGCCGGGCCTTCCTGCGCTGTGTCTTCAACGTCGTGTTCCACAACCGCGACGATCACGCGAAGAACTTCGCGTTGCGCATGAACGAGCGCTTGATGTGGCAGCTGTCGCCGGCCTACGACCTCGTCTACAGCCACGGCCCGCGCGGCCATCACCAGACCTCGATGATGGGCGAGGGCCTGGCGCCCGGGCGCTCGCACCTGCTGGCGCTGGCGCGCGCGGCGCAGGTGCCGCAGCACCTCGCGCTCGATGCGCTGGAGCGCGTCTGCACCGAGGCGGCCCGCCTGCCGCAGCACCTCGACGACGCCGGCGTGCGCCGCGCCACGCGCACCATCGTCACCGCTGCCGTGCGCGACAACCTGCGTCGCTGCGCGCCCTGAAGCCGCGCGTTCTGAAGCGTGCTGAAACTTGCTGAAGCGCAGCGCTGCGGCGCTGTCACAAGCGGTTTCAGGTGCCCATAATCATCTGGTCGTCCGACAACAGGACGGCCGCCTGCGGGCGCCAACAAATCGCCAGGGAGCGAGAAATGCGTACACGAGTTGAGCCGACGGTCCGGTTGCTGCCGGGGTCCGGGTGTCGAGGCCGCCTGCCGGCGCGAGGCCATGTCTGGCCCCGGCTGCTGCCGCGGCAACTTGCCCGGCCCGCGCGCAGCCACCTGCGCACACTGGCCTACGAGATCACCGTCGCCGAGGCCCGCGAGCGCGAGCGCATCGCGCTCGGCCTGCACGACGAGATCGGCCAGTTCCTGACGCTCGCGCGGCTCAAGCTCGGCGCGCTGCGCGACAGCCCGCCGGGGCCCGGGGCGAGCGACCTGCTCGACGAGATCGCGTCGCTGCTGGCGCAGGCCTCGCGCGCCACCCGCTCGGCCACCTTCGACCTCAGCAGCCCGGTGCTGCGCCTCGGCCTCGAGCAGGCCTTGCGCAGCCTGGCCGACCGGCTCGCGGCCGACAGCCGGCTTCAGGTCACTTTCGATGGCGCGATGCCGCCGCTCGCCTTGCCCGAGGCGGTGCTGGCGGTCGTGTTTCGCGGCGTGCGCGAGCTGTGCCTCAACGTGCAGAAGCATGCGCATGCGGCGCGCGTCAGCATCAGCGCGTGGGGCGACGGGCGCACCCTGAAGCTGTGCGTCGCCGATGACGGCGTCGGCTTCCGCACCGATGCGTCGCGCGGCGTGTTCAGCCGCACCGGCGGCTTCGGGCTGGCCAGCACGCAGGCGCAGATCCAGGCGATCGGCGGGCGGCTCGAGATCTCGTCCAGCGCCAGCCTGGGCACGCGCGTCACCATCCTGCTGCCGATGCAGTGAGCGCGGCTGGCTGAACGCATCCGGTCGCGGCATCGCGCGACCCCTGACGACCCCGAGAGGACTGACCATGGGCATTCGCATCGTGCTTGCCGACGACCACCGCATCGTGCGCGACGGGCTGTGCGCCTTGCTGGCGCGCGAGAAAGACATCGAACTGATCGGCCAGGCCGATGACGGCCTCGGCGCCGTGCGGCTGGCGCGCGAGCTGCGGCCCGACATCGTCGTCACCGACGTGTCGATGCCGGGCCTGAACGGCGTCGAGGCCACGCGCCGCATCCGGGCCGACGAGCCGTCGGTGCGCGTGCTGTGCCTGTCGGTGCATGCCGAGAGCCGCATGGTGCTGGCGGTGCTCGAGGCCGGTGCATCGGGCTACGTGCTGAAGGACTGTTCGTACGACGAGCTGGCGCTCGCGATCCGCAAGGCGATGGCCGACCAGATCCACCTGAGCGCCGAACTGGTGGGCCTGGTCGTCAAGGAGGTGCGCAGCCGCGGCCAGCCGCAGGTGGCCGGCGGCAGCGCGGCGCTGACGCCACGCGAGCGCGAGATGGTGCAGCTGCTGTCCGAAGGCCTGTCGACGCAGCAGATCGCCGACCGGCTGCACGTCAGCATCAAGACCGTCGCGACGCACCGCGAGCATGTGATGCAGAAGCTCGACATCAGCAGCCTCGCCGAGCTGACGCGCTACGCGCTGTGCGAAGGCCTAAGTTCGCTCGACCAGCCATGGCGCAGCGCCTCGCGCATGCCGGCCTGAAGGCTGCAGTTCAGATTTCGAGCGGCTGCGTATCAGCCGTTTCCCGATGGCGCGGCGCGCTGCGGCGGTTCACGCTGTGCCCACGATGGCCGTTGCCGCGCCCCCGCTGACCCTCTTCCTGGCCGACGACCACGCGGCCTACCGCGCCTGCGTGGCCGATCTGCTGCGCCCGCACGGTTTCGCGGTCCTCGGCGAAGCGCCCGACGTGCCCGCGCTGCAGGCCTGGCTCGCGCAAGCACCCCTGTACCCCGACGTGCTGCTGATGGACGTGCAGATGCCCGGCGGCGGCCCATCGGCGCTGGCCGCGCTGCTGGCGCACCACCCCAGCCTGCGCGTGCTGGTGCTGTCGATGCACGACGAGCCGGCGATCGTCGCCGCGATGCGCGCCGCCGGCGCCTGCGGCTACGTGTTGAAGGACGACCCGATCGCCGACC
Organism: Rhizobacter sp. P5_C2; assembly: GCF_054049715.1. Lineage (NCBI taxonomy): Bacteria > Pseudomonadati > Pseudomonadota > Betaproteobacteria > Burkholderiales > Sphaerotilaceae > Rhizobacter > Rhizobacter sp. P5_C2. The sequence goes on from NZ_JBFULV010000068.1 coordinate 31,965, forward strand.
TGGTGCAGGCGATCCGCGCGGTGGCCGCCGGCGCGCGCGATGTCGGTCGCAGCGGCGGCATCAGCCGCCCACCGTCACCGTCTCAGCAATGAAGAAGCCCAAGTTCAGAGATTGACCGATGGGCGCGGGCGGCGCACGTCCCTATCGTCGGTGCATTCGTTCACCACACGCCACCACCAAGGTCCCCATGATCGACGCGGCCATCGCGCAAGTTGCCAACCAGTTGAACAACGCCCTGCGGCGCTCGTTCCAGCTGGGCGAGGAGTTGGTCGTCGTCTCGAGCCCGTACGAGCCGGACGGCAGCATCGCCGCGAACATCAACAACAAGCTCGCGGTGTTCCTGGTCAACCTCGAGCGCGACACGGTGCCGGGCTACCGCACGAAGACCGGGGCCGGCGAGGGCCGCCAGGCGCGGGTGCCGCAGCCGGTGTCGCTGAACCTGATGGTGATGTTCGCCGCCAACTTCAGCGCGTCGAACTACCCCGAGGCGCTGAAGTTCATCTCCAGCACGATCGCGCATTTCCAGTCGTGGCCGGTGCTGGACCACCAGAACTCGCCCGACCTCGACCCGCGCATCGAGAAGCTGACGCTCGACATCGAGAACCTCAGCGTCAGCGACCTCAGCAACCTGTGGGGCATGTTCAGCGGCCGCTACCTGCCGTCGGTGCTGTACCGCCTGCGCATGGTGACCTTCGATGCAGGCCAGCTCGATGCGCAGCTGCCGGTGGTGCGCCGCACGCAGGCCGGGGTGGGGGCCTGAGCATGATCGACGTCGGCCCCTACCTGCCGCTGCTGCGCGTCGACTTCGCGCACGGCTTCTTCGCCGACGGGCGCTGTCCCGGGCTGCGCTTCGTGCCGGCCGGCGACACCGCGTGGTGGCTGCGTGCCACCGACGTGATCGAGCGCCACAGCGGCAGTGCGCTGGTGCTGTACGGCCCGGCGCAGGCGCTGAAGATGTTGCCGAACGCGGTGCTCGCGTGGCATGTGCATGCCACCGATGAAGCCTTTCCGACCTGCACCGACAACCCGGCGCAATGGCCCGGCGAACTGCTGTGGTTCGATGCCGGCGAAGCCGCCGCTGTTTCGTCATCAGTTTCGTCGTCAGCGCGACTGCATGCCGGCGACAGCGTGTCGCAGGCCGACGTGCGTCCGCTGACCTGGCCGCTGGTGTCGCAGGCACTGGGTGCCTCGAACGCCTCGCGCCTGATGCCGCCGCTCGCGCTGCTGCGCGTGCCGCTGGCCGCGCTGCCGCCGGCACCGTTGACGTACACCGTGCGCCTCGCGCCGCGTGCGACGGTGTGGAAATACTGCCTGCACGGCGACTGGCCCGAGCCGCAATTGCAGGTCGTCGACCTGGCGAGCGGTGTCGAGTTCGGCGAGCCCGAACCCGACCGGCTCGACAACGGCGCGCCGCTGCTGGCCATCCGGTCGCGGGCGCCGATCGCGCTCGCGCAGCGCAGCGAGCGTCGATTCCAGTTGCGCAGCCGCCAACGCGGCGGCGACAAGGTGCTGGTCAAGCGCCTGCCGGTGGCGGCAGCGCAGTTCCTGGCGCGAGAGCAGATCGGCGGCGAGAGCCGCCTGGTCTCCGAGATCCATGTGCATCGCTAGGCCCCGTCAACACTAACCGCAGAGGAGGCCGCAATGGCCATGAAGACCCCCGGCGTCTATATCGTCGAGAAGAATGCCTTTCCGAACTCGGTGGTCGAGGTGGCCACCGCGGTCCCCGCCTTCATCGGCTACACGCAGCGCGCCGCGAACGCGGGCAAGTCGCTGAACATGAAGCCGTGGCGCATCGGTTCGATGGCGGAGTACCACCAGTACTTCGGCTTCGGCCCGGACCCGAAGTTCGGCATCGCCGAGAAGACCGACCCGAACCAGGTCGCCGCCTTCAAGGCCGGCGACAAGGAGTTCCTGCTGACGCAGGCCGATGGCAAGGAGGGCGGCCGCTTCCTGCTGTATTACGGGATGCTGCACTTCTTCCAGAACGGCGGCGGCCCGTGCTACGTGGTGTCGGTCGGCGAGTACGACAAGACGACGCTGGTCGAGCCCGACAAGCTGATGGACGGCATCGAGCCGCTGGTCAAGGAGCAGGAGCCGACGATGGTCGTCGTGCCCGATGCGGTGCTGCTGTCGGCCAAGGACTGCATCTCGGTGCAGCAGGCGATGCTGCAGCACTGCGGCGGGCGCATGCGCAGCCGCATCGCGATCCTCGACGTGTGGGGCGGTGACCTCGATCGCAAGAACCCGACCGGCGTCGATCCGATCGAGGGCTTCCGCGGTGCGCTGGGCGTCAATTTCCTCGATTTCGCGACGGCGTATTACCCGTGGGTCAACACCACGGTGGTGCAGGACAAGGACCTGGACTACACCCGCGTCGCCAACCCCGACGTGCTGATCCAGCTGCTGATGGCCGAGCTCGCGCTGCCGGCCCAGCTGGACCCGAAGACGCCGGCGCGCACCGCGCAGCAGTGGAAGGCGGTGCAGGACGTCAGCAAGACCGACGACCAGTGGACGGCCGAGATCACCGCCGACGTCAACGCCTCGGACAAGAGCGACGACGAGAAGAAGAAGCTGCTCGACCCGGCCGCGCTGAAGCTGGCGGTGGAGACGCACAAGGCCTTGCTGAACAAGAGCCTGGGCGCGTCGAGCACCTTGTTCAACACCATCATGGCCGAGGCGCGCAACCGGCTGAACCTGATGCCGCCGTCGCCGGCGATGGCGGGCATCTACACGATGGTCGACAACACCCGCGGCGTCTGGAAGGCGCCGGCCAACGTGAGCATGAACGGCGTGGTCTCGCCGGCGGTGACGATCTCGCACGAGGACCAGGAAGACCTTAACGTCACGACGCAGGGCAAGTCGATCAACGCGATCCGCTCGTTCATCGGCGAGGGCGTGCTGGTGTGGGGCGCGCGCACGCTGGACGGCAACAGCCTGGACTGGCGCTACATCAACGTGCGGCGCACGATGATCATGCTCGAGGAGTCGTGCCGCCTGGCGGCCAAGGCGATGGTGTTCGAGCCGAACGTGTCGAGCACGTGGGTGACGATCAAGAGCATGGTCACCAACTTCCTGACCGGCATCTGGAAGCGCGGCGGCCTGGCCGGTGCGGTGCCGGACGACGCGTTCAGCGTGCACGTGGGGCTGGGCGAGACGATGACGCCCGAGGACATCCTCGAGGGGATCCTGCGCGTGTCGGTGCTGGTGGCGATCAGCCGCCCGGCCGAGTTCATCGAGATCACCTTCCAGCAGCAGATGCAGAAGTCGTGATCGCGCGTTGGTGGCGATCTTCGACAACGCTCACGAATCATCCTTTGACCCTTCAGGAGGCAGACCATGGCAGACGACGGATCAGCGCAATCGACCACGGTGTGGCCGCTTCCCAAGTTTCGTTTCTCGGTGAAGTGGGACGCGGCGGAAATGCACTTCCAGGAGGTCTCCGGCCTCGACGTGGAGGCGCAGCCGATCGAGTACCGGCACGGTGACAGCCCGGCCTTCTCGGTGATCAAGATGCCCGGCTTGAAGAAGTACAGCGACGTGACGATGAAGAAGGGCGTCTTCAAGTCCGACAACAAGCTGTGGGACTGGTTCAACGAGATCAAGATGAACGTCATCAAGCGCAAGCCGGTGACGATCAGCCTGCTGGATGAAGCAGGCGGCGTGACGATGGTGTGGACGCTGACGAACGCCTGGCCGACCAAGATCACCGGCACCGACCTGAAGGCGCAAGGCAACGAGGTGGCGGTGGAGACCATCGTGATCGCACACGAGGGGCTCACGATCGCCAATGCCTGATGGCGACGACGATCCCGCCCGCGCCACCGCTGCCACCGCCGCTGCCGCCGCCGAAGGCACCACCGAAGCCTGCGGCGCCACCGGCCGCGCCGGCACCGGTGGCGCGCGGGGTGAATCCGCAGGCCTTGCAGGCGGCGAAGGCGAAGCTGCGGACCACGAAGCCGCTGGAGTTCTACCCGCCGCCGGCGTTTCATTTCGCGGTGACCTTCGGCACGCAGCCGAAGGATGCCGACGGTGCTTTCCGCGAGGTGAGCGGGATCGCGCCCGAGGTCGAGACCGAGACGGTGAACGAGGGCGGGCTGAACGGTTTCGCGCACGTGTTGCCGAAGTCGATCAAGCACCCGCGGCTGGTGTTGAAGCGCGGCATCGCGGTCAGCGATTCGCGCCTGGTGCAGTGGTGCCAGGCGGTGCTGGACGGCGGCTTCGTGAAGCCGATCAACCCGAAGCTGGTGCACGTGTTCCTGCTCGACCATGCCGGCGATCCGCTGCGTTGCTGGTCGATCGAGAACGCCTGGCCGGTGAAGTGGGAGATCGATGGTTTCCAGTCCACCCGCAACGAGGTGGCGATGGAGAAGATCGAGCTGGCTTATGCGCGGTCGAACCGCGTCTATTGAGCGCGTGTACCGGGGATTCCGAATGAGCATCGAGGTGCGTCAACTGCTGATCCGCTCGCAGGTCAATGCGGCGCCTGTGGTGCCGCAGCGGCAGGGCGTGTCGTCGGCCGAGCTGCAGCGGCTGCGTGAGCAGGTGCTGTCCGAGTGCAAGGCCTGGCTGGTGCAGCAGCAGCGGGCGCAGCGGGAGCGGTGATGTTCTGTCGATCACTTCATTCCTCATTCCCTCTCAACCCGGGCGGCTGTGGGGCAGTCGAACACAAGCAGTCCGGGGGCGG